>JBLNCO010000241.1:0-13706 GCA_050260715.1 Hyphomicrobiales bacterium
CAACCTCGCGGCCGATATCGCCTACGGCTTTCTCGACCCGCGGGTGCGGCACCGATGAGCGAGATGGTGGCCGCCCCCCTGACCTACCGGAGCCGCCGCGAGCGGCTGGCCCGCGAGTCGATGTTCTGGGGCAGCGTCGACCGGCTACTCCGCAACCCCCAGGGTCTCGTGGGGATCATCGTCCTGGTCATCCTTATTGGTACCGCAGCTGCAGCTCCGCTCATCACCTGGCACGACCCGAACGTGCAGGACGCCTCGGGCCGGTTCCTCGCCCCGAGCTGGGACCACCCCTTCGGCACCGATGAGCTGCGGCGCGACCTCTTCTCGCGGACCGTCTACGGCCTGCGCATCTCGCTCCTCGTGAGCCTCGTCGCGGTGGGCATCGGCGCCACCGCCGGGATCATGATCGGCTTCGTGTCCGGGTACATCGGCCGCTGGGTCGATACCGTGATCATGCGCACGGTCGATGCGCTGCTCGCCTTCCCCGGGCTGCTGGCGGCGCTCGCGGTCGTCACCATCCTCGGGCCGGGCGTCCGCAACGTCGGTATCGCGATCGCGTTCTTCTCGGTGCCGTCGTTCGCCCGGCTCGCCCGCGCCCAGATGCTCGCCGAACGAAACCGCGACTACGTGCTCGCCGCCGAGGCGCTGGGCGCCGGCGCGCTGCGCGTGGTGTTCGGGCACATTTCGCGAAACGCCGTCGCCCCGCTCCTGACGCAGGTCGCGCTCTTCATGGCTTCGGCGGTCATCCTCTCCGCTGCGCTCAGCTTCCTCGGCCTCGGCGAAAGCCCGCCCGACCCGTCGCTCGGCGGGCTGATCAACAGCTCCAAGAGCAACCTGCAGACGGCCTGGTGGTACGCCGTGTTCCCCGGGGCGACGCTCGCGGCGCTGCTCCTCGCCCTCAACCTGTTCGCGGATGCCGTGAACGAGGCCATCGACCCCTTCGCCCGCCGCCGCGCCTGACCCCGCGTCACGTCACGAGCACGAGGGCGCCGTCGGCGCCACCGCGGGCGAGCGCCTGGAGCGCCGCGTTCGCTTCGGCCAGCGGATACTCCGTGCGGCTGGTCACGATGGGGATCTCGGCCGCCAGCCGCAGGAACTCGCGGGCATCGTCGCGCGTGAAGTTCGCGACGCTGCGAATGACGCGTTCGCGCCAGAGGTAGTCGTAGGAGAACTCGGGCACGCGGTCGAGGTGGATGGCGTTGATGGCGACGGTGCCGCCGGGAGCGAGCGCACGCAGCGCCGCGACCACAACATCGCCGGCGGGCGCGAAGGTAATCGCGGCGTCGAGCGGGACGGGCGGGAGCGTGTCGTAGCCGCCCACCCACGCCGCCCCAAGCTGCATCGCGCGCTCCGTGTCGCCCGCGGACCGCGTGCAGACGTACACCTCGCAGCCCCAGTGGCGTGCGACCTGGATGCAAAGGCTCGCGGACGCCCCGAACGCGTAGAGACCGAGCCGCCCACCCGGCTGGATCCCCGAGATACGCAGCGACCGGTACCCAATCACGCCCCCGCAGAGGAGGGGCGCGGCGTCGAGGTCGCCGAAGCCGGCGGGCAGTGGAAACGCGAACCTGGCATCGGCGACCATCCGCTCGGCGTAGCCGCCATCGGCGTCCCAGCCGGTAAACCGGGCATCGGGGCAGAGGTTCTCCCGGCCGCTGCGGCAGTAGCCGCAGGCGCCGCAGGTCGATGCCAGCCACGCGACACCGGCGCGGTCGCCGGGCCGCCAGTCCGCGACGCCCGGGCCGACGCTTCGCACCGTACCGACCGCCTGGTGGCCGGGAGTGATCGGCAGCCGCCGCGGCTGCAGGTCGCCTTCGGCGATCTGCAGGTCCGTGCGGCACACGGCGCAGGCCGTCACGTCGATCACGATCTGACCCTCGCCCGGGACGGGTTCGGGTACTTCGCGTAGCGCGAGCGGCGCCCCGCCGATCGGGCCGGGCGCCAGCAGCTGAATCGCCCTCATTCCGCTCGCATCGTACCGCCGTTCAACGGCGCGGTGGACCGCCTGTCGAGTGGCGCTACGCCGTCGCGGGTTTCGGCGCGGCCGGCAGCGGGACCGGCTGGAAGAGCTCGACCAGGTTCCCCGCGGGGTCGGCGACCAAAATCTGGCGGCCGCCGGGGCCCGAGAACAGCTCGGTCAGAAACGACAGGCCCGCGCTCTTGAGCCGCGCAATCTCGGCGTCGAGGTCCTCGAAGATGAGGTGGATGCGGTTGCGGCCGGGCCCGGCGGCTTCGGCCGGGGTGATGCGATACCCGGAGCTGGCGGGCCCCGAAAGCAGCAGCCGCAGCGGCCCGCGCGACACGTCGGCGAAGGCGGGCGCGGCGTTCATGTTCACCTTGAAGCCGAAGTGGGTGGTGTAGAAGTCGATCGCGGCCTGCACGTCATCGACGACGTAGCGGACGCTCGCGACCTGGTCGGGTGTACTCACGGTTCAACCTCCTGGGCATACAGGGCAAGGACGGGAATCAGATGGCGGACGCGGGCTTCGATGTCGGCCGCCGCTCGTTCGAACGCGTCGTCGCCGCCCTCCATGGCCGGGTCCGGCACGCTCCAGTGGAGCTGCCGCGGGTGATGCGGGAACTCCGGGCACGCCTCGCGCGCGCGGTCGCAGAGCGTGATGACGAAGTCGAACGCCTGGCCCGCGAGCGCGTTCACGTGCCGTGGCCGCTGCGCCGAACAGTCGATCCCGAACGACTCCCGGAGCACCCCCAGGGCGGCAGGATGCAGCTCCGGCTTCGGCTGCGTGCCTGCGCTTGCGGCCGTCACCCAGTCGCCCGCGCGCTGCCGCAGGAGCGCTTCGGCGATGGGCGAACGGGCGCTGTTCCCCGTGCAGATGAACAGCACCGCGACGGGCTTTGGGGGAGCCTCGGGGGCGACCGGGGCGCCCGTCGCGGCCTGTCTGCGAAGGGCCGGGTGGAGCGCCGCCCCGCTCGCGCTGAGCGCTTCCGCGCAGCGGTCGAGGTCGAGGTGGTAGTACGCTTCCCGGCCGTCGAAGCTGCTGCGGGTGGCGCGCACCAGCCCGCCGTCGCGCAGCAGCCGCAGGTGGTACGACACGAGGTTCTGCGGCTCGGCAACCTCCGCCGAAAGTTCGCGCACGCGCCGATCGCTTACGGCGAGCTCCCTGAGCAGCCGCCAGCGAAGCGGGTGCCCGGCCAGCCGGACGAAGGTGGGCGGAGCGGCCTCTGCTGCAAGCATGCGGGGACAATACATCAACGCTGATTGATGCGTCAATCCGGTTTGATTGAAACGTTTAGCCGCCGCGGCTGCCGCGCTTCCCGGGGCCCGGCTATCCCTGGTCGAACTGCCAGCGCGTCGCGCCGTACGGTTCGGCCGTCGAGACGCCGTAGACCGTGTGGTAGTCGAGGCTGTAGACGTTCCACGGCGGCGGGCCGCCGCTTGGCGCCGTGTACGGGGCGGTGAACGCCTCACCGTCGACTTCGGCCGGCCACCCGGCCGCGCGATACAGCGCCGCGACCTTTTCGAGCGTCGGGCGATCGGTGATGCGCCGGGCGTTCCCTTCGAGCACGATGTCGATCCCGTCGAGCCGTGCGGACATCGTCGCCCCGGGCTGTTGCGCCAGCGCCCGCGACTTCCGCGTGCCCGGTCCGCTCACGAAGAACACTTCGCCGTTCGACCAGAGCGCACCGATCCCGGCCGCGTGCGGCAATCCGTCGGCGCCCGCGACGCCGAGGAACCAGGCGGTGTGGCTCCCGTCGCCCGTGTCATCGAGTGCGGCCGCGGCCCGGCTCCAGGGCACCGCCGGGCCCCCATACTGGTCGAGGTTCGTCGTCTTGTACGGCTCACGTGGCATTGCAGACCCCTTCGCGGTTGGTCCACGGACGGTAGGACAACGGACACACGCTGACAATGGAGCAAACCTCGCGGCCGCATACCGAATTCCGCGGCGGCGAACGGGAGGCCGCCAGCGTGGCTCGGCCATCACCGGAAGGGAGCTATCATGGCTGGATGCACCCTGCGGAGGTACGCCGCGAGATGTCCGGAGAGGTAGGGCCAGAGAGCACCGCGGTGCGCGTCGCCCTCTGGCGCGCGTTGCACGTCGAGCTCGACCCGCCGCCGCACGTGTTCGAAGACGAGCTCGGCCTGCGGCTGGCGGACCCCGGCGACGGCTGGCGCGAGCGCCCCGACATGGACCCCGAGTTCACGCGGCAGTTCCGCGCATCCATCGTGGCGCGGGCGCGCTTCATCGAAGACCTCGTGGAAGAAGAGGCGAGGTGTGGCATAGGGCAGTACGTGTTGCTCGGCGCGGGCCTCGACACCTTCGCGCAGCGCCGGCCCGAAGTCGCCTCCCGGCTGCGGGTGTTCGAAGTCGACCAGCCCGGCCCGCAGGCGTGGAAACAGCAGCGCCTGGCCGAACTCGGCTACGAGGTTCCCGGCTGGCTTCGTTTCGTCCCGGTCGATTTCGAGGCCGGCGACTCGTGGTGGGAACAGCTGCTCGCTGCCGGGTTCCGGGCGGGCCGGCCGGCGGTTGTGTCGTCCGCTGGCGTAACCCAGTACCTCACGCGCGATGCGGTCGCGGCGACGCTGCGGCAGCTCGCGCGGCTCACCCCCGGGTCGACGCTCGCGATGACGTTCCTCGTGCCGCCGGATCTCGCCAGCAGCGAGGTGCGCCCCGGGCTGCGCGCATCGGAGGAGGGTGCACGCGCCAGCGGTACGCCATTCATCAGCTTCTTCCGCCCGGGCGAGATGCTGGCCCTTGCACGCGAAGCCGGCTTCCGCGACGTGCGGCACGTCCCGGCGGCCAGCCTCGCCGATCGCTACTTCGCGAACAGGACCGATGGCCTTCGCCCGCCCGACAGCGGCGAGGAGTTCCTGGTCGCGAGCACGTAGGAGGAATCGCCATGACCGAAACCGATTCGAAGCAGGCATCGGAGCTCATCGACCAGCGCATCGCGGAGCTGGGCGACTGGCGCGGCGAGACCCTCGCCCGCATGCGCCGGCTCATCCACGAGGCCGACCCCGAGGTCGTCGAGGAGTACAAGTGGGTGAAGGCGACGAGTCCGGGCACGCCGGTCTGGTCGCACGACGGGATCATCTGCACCGGCGAGGCCTACAAGTCCGTCGTGAAGCTCACGTTCGCCCACGGTGCTTCGCTCGATGACCCGGCGAAGCTGTTCAACTCGAGCCTCGAAGGAAACACGCGCCGCGCGATCGACATCCGCGAAGGCGAAGAGATCGATGCCGGAGCCTTCAAGGAGCTCATCCGCGCCGCTGTCGCATTCAACACCGCCCGCGCGGCCTCGAAGACGAAACGGACGCGCTAGGTTGGCCTACCCCCGCTCCTGGATGGTGGCGATGTCCACCTCGTTGCCAGCGGCGTCGGCGAGCGTCCACCACGCTGGCGCGAAGGTGTCGCGGACGAGCCGGCCGCCGGCAGCGAGCGCCGCTTCGACGCGTGCCTGCGCCTGCTCCGAAGGCACCCAGACCGCGAAGTGGATGTTCCCGCCACCATCCGCGCGCAGTTGCTCCATCTCCTCGAACCAGAAGGCCGGCCCGCGGCCGCGGGGGTCGACCAGGTCCTCACCGGGCGAATCGGGCCGGCGCACGTAGCCGAGCGCAGCCTCCCAGGAGGGCATGACGTCGGCGTTGCGCGCGGAACCGGGGATGACCAGCGTGCTCTGCACCCGCGACGGGTCCGGCGCGAGCCCCAGGCTTCGTGCCGCCCCGGAGATCTGCTCAGCGAGCTCGATGTCCCGCTGGCTCATCCCGTAGTGGTCGCTGGCTGTCGTCAGCAGGCGGACGGTGACGCCGTCCGCGCGGATGTCGATGTCTGGATGGTGGTCATCGACGCCCGGCAGCTCGCCGAGTGCCTGCACGAACCGCGCCGACTCGGCCAGCGAACCGGTCGCGAAGAACGCGCAGGCGCCATCGCCCACAACGCGCCAGTCGCGCGTCCCCTCCGCCTGCTCGAACTGCGTGGGGGTGACTCGTTCGATCATGCTGCCCTCCTTCGGCACGTCGACGCACCAGCTTAGGCCACCACCGTAGCCACCGCCGGCAAGGAACTGTCGCGCGCCCGCGTCGCGCACGATCGCCCGCTACGCCAGTCCCCAGCGATCCTGCACCCAGCCCTCGAGCCGCCCGAAGAGCACCCGGTCGACCACGATCCCGATCGCGACGATCACGAGCATGATGGCGATGACCTGCGACACGTCGTTCAGGTCGCGGCCCAGGCTGAGCAGGTGGCCGAGGCTGGTGTTCACGTAGAGCAACTCCGCCGCGAGCAGCGACCGCCACGCGAACGACCACCCGAGCTTCAGGCCCTGGACCATCGAGGGGAGCATCGCCGGGAGGATGACGAGGCCGAGCCGCTGCCAGGTGCGCCCTCCGAACATCCGCGAGGCGCGCAGCAACAGCGGCGGGATGCTCCGCACGCCGTTTCGCGCCGAAATCGCGATGGAGCAGAGCGAGCCCATGCAGACCACGAAGACGATCGCTCTCTCGTTCAGGCCGAACCAGAGCACGGCCAGCGGAAACCACGTGACGCTCGGCAACGACAGCAACCCGAGCACCAGGCTCCCGACCGTCTCGTCGATCCACGGCACCGCGCCCATCGCGATGCCGATCGTCAGCCCGATGAGGATCGAGACGCTGAAGCCGATGAGCATGCGCTGCATGGTGACGGTGAACGCTTCCCACAGCTGGCCGCCCTCGGCGTTGTAGCGAAGGGTGTCCCAGACCGTCTCGGGCGCGGGCAGCGTGTACGAGGGCCAGATCTCCGCGTCCGCCACCAGCTTCCACGCCAGCAGCAGACCCCCATAGAACGAGAGGATGCGGACCACCTTCCACGGGACCGCGAACCGGCGGCGCGCCGGTGCGGCGGCCGAAGCGATCTCCGAGGCGGTCATATCGACCACCTCCGCCCTGGTGCCTCGGCCTCGTGTCCGGGGTTGCGCAGCTCCTCGCGGATCGCGGCCGCGAGGTCGACGACGGCGTGCGAGTCGGGGCTCCGCGGGTGCTCGAGGGTGACTTCGATTTCGCGCTTGATCCGCCCCGGCGAAGGAGACATAACGACCACGCGGTCAGCGAGCAGCACGGCCTCCGGGACGTTGTGGGTGACGAACACGACGGTCTTCCCGGTTCTGGCCCAGATCGCCTGGAGTTCGTCCTGCAGCACGTCCCGCGTCTGGGCGTCGAGCGCGGCGAAGGGCTCGTCCATGAGCAGGATATGCGGGTCGATGGCGAGGCTGCGGGCGAGCTGCACCCGCTGCTTCATGCCCCCGGAAAGCTCGTGCACGAACGCCTTCGCGAACCGCGCCAGCCCAACCAGCTCCAGGTAGTACTGCGCCCGGTCGCGCCGCTCCCGGCAGGAGACTCCCGCCAGCCGCAGCCCGAATTCGACGTTCGCCTGCACGTTCAGCCACGGGAAGAGCGCTGGCTCCTGGAACACGACGACGCGGTCGGGGCCAGGGCCCGTGACCGGCCGGCCGCCGGCCAGCATCTCGCCTTCGCTCGGAGCTTCGAAGCCGGCGATCACGTTCAGCAACGTCGATTTCCCGCAGCCCGACGGCCCGACCAGGCAGAGGAACTCGCCCTCGCGCACCGAGAGGTTGATGTTGTCGAGCGCCAGCGTGTCATGGCGGCGCGTCACGAACCGCTTCGAGAGCGCGCGCACTTCCAGCGCTGCCGCGGGGGCGGCCCCCTTGCGAACGAGCGCGCCGTCCTGGGCCAGCAGGTTGGCGGTGGCAATAGCCGTCGTTGCGTGGCTCATGCGGCTACTCCTGCACCGGCGCCAGCTGGACGCTGACCAGCACGCTGTTCAGCAGGGTGAGGTCGTAGATGCCATCGAGGTTCGGCTTCTTCGCGCCGAAGAACCCGAGTTTTTCGGCATCCTCCGCGCCTTTGCGCAGGCTGGAGGGGATGGGGTCGTAGGTGAAGTCCAGGTTCTCCCACGCGGCGTCGATCACCTCCTGCGGAAGGGCGGCTGTCGTGGCTTCGCGGATGGCCTCGTTCGTCACGGTCTTGGCGCGCGCGGGGTCGGCCTGGATGTCCTGGATCACCCGGACGTGGCCGCGGAGAAAGGCCTCGACCACGTCGCGGTGGTCCTTCAAGAAGCCGGTGCGGACGATGATGTTGGTGGTCACGAACCGGCCGTCGGGCCAGATGGTGCGCTCATCGAGGAAGCGCTGGCCACCCGCCTGCAGGATGAGCCGCGTTGCCCACGGCTCAGGCACCCAGGCGGCGTCGATGTCCCCCTTCTGGAAGAGGGTGAGCGTGGTCGCGTTCTCGGTGGGGATGACGTTGACGTTGCCGCCCTGCTCCTTCGCGTTGAGCCCGTTTTCGGCGAGCCATGCGCGAAGGGCGACATCCTGCGTGTTGCCGAGCTGCGGCGTGGCAATCTTCTTCCCGGCGAAGTCCTGTGGTCGCTCGATGCCGCTTTCGGGGCGGACCACAAGGCTCGCACCGCCGCTCGCTGCCCCGGCGATGATTCGCAGCGCTTCGCCGTTCGACTGCACGTAGCCATTGATCGCCGGGTTCGGACCGACGTAGGCGATGTCGATTTCGCCCGCGAAGAGCGCTTCGATAGCCGCGGGGCCGGCGTTGAAGGTCTTCACGTCGAGCTTCACGTTGTCCCCGAGCTCTTTTGCGAACGTGCCGTCCTGCACACCTACCAGTGCAGGGGCGTGCGTGACGTTCGCGAAGTAGCCGAGGCGCAGGGTGACCTGCTGGCTGCCGCCGGACGAGTCGCCGCCGGCGGGGGTGTCGGCGTCATCACCCCCGCAAGCAGCGAAGGCGCCGCCGAGCAGCACGAGAAGGAGGAGGATGAGCGACCGGCTCCGAATACGAGACATTGAACTTCGACTCCTGTGGAAAACGAAGAGGCCACCCGGGATTCCCGGGTGGCCTCCAGTGGTCTGGTCAGCCGAGGGTGAGACGTGACTAGCGGTTCGTACAGGGACAGGTCACAGCCGTGTCTTCTCCGTCACGTTGATCTGGACAACCCGCCCGTCCGGGATGGCGAGGTCGATGTTCCCGAAGCGCACGCTCCGGAGGGCGCGCAGCACCTCGCTGAGCACCGCCTGCTCCGATTGCGATGGCTCGGCGGGCGCCGAACGCTCCTTGATCCAGCGGGGCACGATGCTTCCGTCGGAGGTATTCATGACTAAGTTGATAGACATTATCCTGATACCGCTGACGGGTCAAGCAACGCTCGGCGGCGCGGGTCCGCGGCGTGACGCGTCCCGGCGGCGAGCGGCACGGCTCGCGAAGCCGGGTCGAGCTAGCGCGCTCGCTCCGCGTGCCGCTCGAGCGTCTCCTTCGAGGCCGCACAGCCCAGGTCCATCTGCTGCTCGATGTACGGTGCGAGGGCATCGGGCAGGATGTCCGCGACCCACGTAATCCGGCAGCCGTTGCCTTCGGGCTGCACTTCGAACGAGGCGTTGTGGTGCGGGAGCCGCGGCGAATCGGCGACCGCGTAGACGAGCCGCCGCCGCTCGTCGTCCAGCGTGACCAGCAGTTCGCGGGCCGAGGTCCCGTTCGCGAACGTCACGACGCGCGCGTCTTCTTCCCGCTCGCACGCCCTCACGAACCCGGTCGCCACGCGCTCGTCGACGGCGTAGAAGTCGCGAATCGCGTCCCAGGCCGCGTCGGCGGGCGCGTCGACGAAGTAACTCTTGTGGATCGAAGCCATGGTACTTCTCCCGTGGGATGTCGAGGCGAACTCGGCGCCTCGCCCATCGACCATGCCAGCCCGGCGCGAGAGCGCTCGGACAGATCCGGACGCGTTCCCGGAATGTCCGGATCCGTCTGGCCGGGCCATACCCGGGGAGCGATGATGGCCCCATGACGGGCTTCACCGCCGTCCGCACCACCGGCATCTACTGCCGGCCGACCTGTTCGGCGACGCCGCTCGAACGAAACCGGCTACCGTTCCGCTCGGCGGTCGCCGCCGAGGCCGCAGGCTACCGGCCATGCCTCCGCTGCCGCCCTGACCGGTTGCCGCTCGAGGCCCCCGGCGACGCCCCGGCGGTCGTTCAGCAGGCCATCGCACTCATTGCCGAGGGGGCGCTCGACGCGGGGACGGAGGAGTCCCTCGCGCGGCAGGTCGGGCTCACCGGGCGGCACCTCCGGCGGCTTTTCAACGAGCACGTCGGCGCGACGCCCTCACTGGTCGCACGTGCCCGCCGCACGCACTTCGCCCGCCGGCTGCTCGACGAGACCGACCTGCGCATCTCGGAAATCGCCGAGGCTGCCGGCTACGCGAGTGTCCGGCAGCTCAACCGGAACGTGCTCGCGACATTCCGGTTCACGCCCGCCGAGCTTCGCGCGAAGCGGCGGGCCCGCGACCGCCTCGTTGCCGATGGCGGGTTACCGCTGCGTATCGCCTATCGCGGCGACCTCGCCTTCCCCGAGCTCCTCCGCCACCGTGCGCCGCGGGCCATCCCCGGCGTCGAGGTGGTCGAAGGCGGCACGTACCGCCGCACCATCCTCGTCTGCGGCAACCCGGGCGTCGTGGAGGTTTCCGATGCGGGCGACGGCCAAAACTTGCTCGCCGTCATGCACCTGCCGGTGCTCGGCACGCTCATCGATGAGGTGCAGCGCTGCCCGCGGCGGGTCGGGCTCGACCGCCCGGCCGCCGGCGACACTCAGCTCGTGCTCGACCCGCTGCTCGGCCCGCTCGCGCGGGCGCGGCCCGGCGTCCGCGCGCCCGGCGCGTGGGACCGCTTCGAAACGTCGATGCGCATCCTGCTCGGGCAGCAGGTTTCCGTGGCGCACGCCTCGGCGCTCACCGGCAGGCTGGCCGCGGCGTTTGGCGTGCCCGTGCCCGGGCTCGAGGGCATGGCGCTCTCGCACCTGTTCCCCACCGCCGACGTGCTCGCCGACACGCGCCCGGCCCGCATCCGCAGCGCGCTCGGCATGCCCGAAGCGCGTGCGGTCGCGGTCCACGCCTTTGCCCGCGCCTACGCCGATGGTGAGCTCCGGGTCGACCCCGGCGCCGCCTATGGCGAGGTCATCGAACGCCTCCTGGCGCTGCCGGGAATCGGCCCCTGGACCGCGGAGATGATCGCGATGTTTGCGGCGGGCCAGCCGGATGCGTGGCCCGCCGGTGACCTCGGGCTCCAGCGCATGGCGGGCGAGCTTTCGGGCGTGGGGCGGCTCGGCACGCGCGAACTCGAGGCGCTCGCCGAAGCGTGGCGCCCGCACCGGTCGCTGGCGGCGATGCTGTTGTGGACGGCCGGCCCCGCTGTGCGCGGTGGCTAGCCCCGCGGCAGCCCGAGTCCGCGCGTCGCGATGATGTTGCGGTTCACTTCGGACGTCCCGGCCGCAATGGTCAGCGAGACGCTCGAGAGGAGGAACTGTGGCACGTGGCCGCGGAGCACCGTGCCCGGCCCCGAGAGCACCTGCCCGGCAAGCCCCAGCGCCGTCACCGAAACGCGCGCCATCCGCTGCGAGAGCTCGGTGCCGAAGGTCTTCGCCATCGAGGCCTCGTAGTTCGGCACGAGGCCCTGGCTCTGCATCCACGCGACCCGGTACGACATAAGCCGCCCCACGGCGTAGCTCACCGCGATGTCGGCGAGCGCCGAGCGAAGCTGGGGCATGTCGAAGAGCGTGCCCGAACCGTCGCGCGCGGGCGTCGCGCGGGCGTACTCCAGCACCTCTTCGTAGTTCCGGAGCGCGCCGATCACCCGGCCGATGCCGCTCCGTTCGAAGTCGAGGGTCGCCGTCGAGACGTACCAGCCGCGGTTCACTTCGCCCACCACCGCATCGGCGGGCACGCGCACATCGTCGAAGAACACCTCGTTGAACCCGGCCTGGCCGTTCATCTGCATGAGTGGGCGGACCGTGATCCCCGGCGACTTCATGTCGACTAGGAAGTAGGTGATGCCGCGGTGCTTTGGGGCGTCGGGGTCGGTGCGGCAGAGCAGGATGATGTAGTCCGCCCGCTGCGCGTTCGATGTCCAGATCTTCTGGCCGTTGATGACCCACGAGTCGCCGTCGCGGGTGGCGCGGGTCTGCAGCGACGCGAGGTCGGAGCCGCTGCCGGGCTCCGAGAATCCCTGGCACCAGGTGATCTCGTCGCGGACGATGCGTGGCAGGAAGCGTTCTTTCTGCTCCTCGGTGCCGAAGAGGATGATGGTCGGGCCGACGCGGTCGGCGCCCATGGTCTGGCCGGGGGCGCGGTGATACGCCATCTCCTCGTTGTAGACGAGCTGGCGCATGTGCTGAGCGCCCTGGCCGCCGTACTCCTTCGGCCACGACATCGTCAGCCAGCCACGCTCGGCCAGCTTCTTCGTGAATGATTCGCCCTCGGCCACTTTCGGCAGCTCGGCGCGAATGAACGCCCGCACTTCGGCGCGGAAGGCTTCTTCTTCGGGAGTGAATCGGAATTCCATAGCGCCTCCGTGGTGTGGGTGTGGGGGCTCGAACCGGCCGATTGCCGCCGGACGCACTCTGCCACCGCGCGCGGTGGCCTCGCAACTCGCGGCCCGGGCCCGCGAACTGCGCGCCGTTCGCCGCTGCGGTAGGCTCCGGGACAGGAACGCCCGTGGAGGCGGGGACCGCCCAACGCGGGCGTCTCCGCCGCCGCGGCACACACCGGAACGGAGGAACGAATGGCACGTTTACGCCCGCTGACGAAGGACGAGGTCGAAGACCCGCAGGTGCGGGCTGCGCTCGAAGCAGGCGAAAAGTGGCTCGGCAAGCCCGCGGCCGGTGCCGGCATCCAGGCCTACGCGCCGGAGATCCTGAAGGCGAGCCGGGCGTTGGGCGCGGCCCCCGGGAAGAGCGGCCTGCTCCCGCCCCTGACGCGCACGCTCGTCTGCTTGAGAGCGGCCCAGCTGATCGGCTGCCCCTTCTGAATGGACACCAACACTGCCGGGAGCAGTGTGAATGGCGCCTCCGACGAGAAGATCGCCGCCATCTGGGACTTCCGCGAGAGCGACCCCTTCACGCCCGCCGAAAAGGCGGCGCTCGCGCTCGCCGAGGAGATGACCGCCACGCCCGTCGACGTCACGGACGAGACGTTCGAGGAGGCGCGCCGCTGGTACAACGAGGCCGAGCTGGTCGAGCTCGTCGGCACCATCGCGATGGAGAACTACCGGGCGCGATTCAACTGCGCCTTCCGCGTCGAGTCGGAGCATCTCTGCGAGCGGCAGGGCATCACCCCGCCGCCGAAGCCGCCCACTCGCTAGCACCACGGGACCCGGGCGCAAAAGGTGGCCCGGCGCACGCGCCGGGCCACTGCGATTTAGCTTCCTCGCCGGCAGGGACCTACCCGTCGTTCGAGGCGGTGCCGTAGGCCTGGCGGAGGTCGTTCTTGAGCACCTTGCCCATCGCGTTGCGCGGAAGCTCGTCGACGAACGCCACGTACGACGGTGCCTTGAACGACGCGAGCCGGCTCTTGCAGTAGGCGATGACCTCGTCCGGTGTGAGCTTTTCGCCCTGGCGGAGCACGACGATCGCCTTCACCACTTCGCCCCAGTCGGGGTCCGGCACGCCGATGACCGCCGCCTCTTCGATGGCCGGATGGTCTTCGAGGCAGTTCTCGATTTCGCCGGGCGAGATGTTCTCGCCGCCGCGGATGATGAGGTCCTTCTTGCGGCCCGTGATGAAGAGGTAGCCGTCCTCGTCGAGCTTGCCGACGTCGCCGGTGTGCAGCCAGCCATCGATGATGGCGGTGCTCGTGGCGTCTTCCTGCTTGTAGTAGCCCTTCATCACCCGGTCGGAGCGGACGCAAATTTCGCCC
>JBLNCO010000242.1:0-11980 GCA_050260715.1 Hyphomicrobiales bacterium
CCCTGGGCTGCCTCGACCACGGCGCCGCGCCGCCCGATGTCTCCGACCGCCTCTTCCGCTTCGAACACCTGCGCCGCACGGTCGCGGGCCGGAACGACCTGCTCGCCTTCGCCACGAACGGCGCCGCCCTCCCCGAATACCTCACGCGCGCTCGTTCGATGGTCCGTTCGGCCGGCGAAGCCGCGCCTGTCGCGTTCATGGACACCGGCCCCGCCGCCGCGCTCGGCGCCCTCCACGACGAGCGTGTCCGCGCTGAAGACGAGCAGGTGGTGCTGAACCTGGGGAACATGCATTTGCTCGGCTTTCACCTGCGCGGCCGGACCATCGCCAGCCTCTTCGAGCACCACACCGGCGAAGTCTCCGACGGCCAAATCGAGCAGTTCACGACACGCCTCGCCGAAGGAACGCTGGCCCACGACGAGATCTTCACCACGAAGGGCCACGGCGCCTTTCACGCCGACCGTGGCGTTGTCGCGCCGCGCCTGCCGGGCATGGTCGCGGTCACCGGTCCGCGCCGCGAACGGCTGCGCGGCTCCGCGCTCCGCCCCTACTTCGCCGCGCCCTTCGGCGACATGATGATCTCCGGCTGCTTCGGGCTGCTGCGCGCCTACGCGGAAGTCTTCCCCGATGCGCGCGAGGCCGTCGACGCGCGGCTCGGCCCGATACCCTGACCGTGCTGCCCGAAGTGGCCGTCATCGCAGGCCGGGCCGCCGCGGCCAGGTCGCAGCTCGACGCCCTGCTCGGCGTTGTCCCCGAAGAGCACTGGGAGCGCCGCGAGGCCGGTGAGCTCTGGACCGCCCGCAACCACCTTCACCACCTGGCCACCATCGACGCCCCGGTCGCGGCCCTGCTCCGCGCTGTCCGCGAACCGGGCGGCGACGTCGCACCATTCGCGGCGGCCACCATGGCGGAGGTCGAAGCGGCCCGGATGGACCTCCTCGCCTCGGTAAGCGCACTCTCCACCGCCGAACTGCGCGCGAGGATGGAGCGCGAACGCGCCGAAACCCTCGCCGTCCTCGCGACGCTCGACGCGACCGACCTCGAACGCGGCGTGTTGCTGCCCGGCGCCGTCGACGCCCGGGGCCGGACCGTCACAATTACCCTGCGCCGCTACCTCGCCGCCTGGGCCACCCACGACACCGAGCACGCACAGGCGATCCGCCGCGCCATCAGCCGCCCACCCGGCCCGGGCGACCTCGCTATCGCCGCCCGCCGTCCCCGCCGCTAGGCCGCAGCCGCCGGCTGCTCCGTGACCACCATGTTCTTGCCGGTGCGCTTCGCCAGCAGGAGGAGATCGTCGGCGCGGCGCACGACGCGGGCCGCTGTCTCGTTGGCTTCGCGGGTCGCGCAGCCGATGGACACGCTCGTGGGCGTCGCCTCGCGCACCGCGGCCCGCAGCCGCTCGGCGATGGCGTACGCCTCCTCCAGGCTCGCCCCTGGCAGCACCACCACGAACTCCTCCCCGCCGTAGCGCGCCAACTGGTCGCCCGGGCGGAGGTTCGCGCTCAGCACCGCTGCTGCGGCGGCCAGCACGCGGTCCCCGAACAGGTGGCCATGCTCGTCGTTCAGCTTCTTGAAGTCGTCGAGGTCGAGCATCAGCACCGAGAACTGGCTCCCGGGTTCGATCGCCAGGTCGTCGAGCTGCTCGAGGAAGGTCCGCCGGTTCGCGATACCCGTCAGCGGGTCCGTTTCCGCCAGCAGCCGGGCGCGGCCCTCCGCCTCGCGCCAGGCGTCGCCGACGGCGCTCGCCAGCATCGCCATGAACGTGGTCACGCCCACCGTCAGCAGCACGTCGCCATCGACGCCACCGCCATCCCGCAGGCGGGACAGATAGACCTCCCCGGCCACCAGGTTCGCGACGATGAACGTGGCGATGATCGCGTACACCGTTCCGTGGAATCGCCGGGAGTACCCCACGAGCGCGTACAGGTAGATGCCCCACAGCGGCGAATACGGGTCGTTCAGCGAGAGCCATCCGGCGGTGATGCAGGAGACGTCGCAGAGGGGCGTGATCGCTTCCACCCAGCCGACCGGCCGGCCGGGGATGCGAAACGCCAGCACGTACACCGCGTGCAGGATGTGGTACCCGATGATCCAGGCGACCGCCGGGGTCACCCAGGGGCCGCTCCCGAACAGACCGCTGATCGCGCCCGCGCAGTAGAAAGACGCTATCCCGGATTGCAGGATGAGGACCTGCAGTTCGAGGGGCCTTCGTTGTTCTGCCTGTCGGCCTACCCCTCCGGCGACCGTTTTCCCCATGGTATCCCCGTGTTGAGTTCCCCGTTCGTTCAGAGGTTCGACACGAGTCGTCCACCGCGAAAGTAGAGTCTCGGTTACACCGGCCGGCCGCCTGTCACCAGACCTGGCCGCCCACCCGGGTTTCGTATGTGGGCGAAAGCGGTCGGGAATGCCGCGGCCCTACACCGCCGGCCCGCGGGAGGTACGCGCCGATTCGCGCCCCAGCTCGGTGCTCGGCGGGTCGCCGTTCACGTACTCGGCCACGATCGCCTGCCAGGGGCCGGTCGCGTTCAGGCTCGCCATCACTCCCGCGAGCCCGAAGTTGATCCGCGTCAGGAACACCATCCCTTCGGGCACGTTGCAGTACCGGTTGATGGCGCCGCCCTGCCCCGTGGTCTGCGTGTTCCGCCGGATCATCTCGCCCGCCAGCTCCGGAGTGAACGTCACGTACTCCTCGAGGATGGGCGCCCAGTACCAGTGCATGTGGTCGTACAGCTCTTCGGTCGAAAAGGGCGCGTCCTTCCGCAGGATGCCGATGTCCTCGGTCGCCGTGCGCCACGCCTCGCGGTCGCCGTCGATGAGCGCCCGCACGACCCGCCCGAACCCGTCGATGGTCTCCTGCGAAAACTCCGAAACGCACCCGTAGTCCACAAACCCCACGCGCCCGCCGTCGAGGAGCAGGTAGTTCCCGGGATGGGGGTCGCCGTTGAACAGTCCATGCCGGTAGAGGCTGCCGAACGCGAAGCGGTAGATGATCTCCGCGAGCCGATCGCGTTCGTTCTGTGGCCACCCGGCCGCGGCCGCGAACGGCTTTCCCTTGAGGTACTCCTGCACCAGCACCCGCGGCGTCGTGAGCTCGTGGTACACCCGGGGCACCCGCACGAACGCGTGCCCTTCGAACAGCTCGAAGAAGCGCTGCTGATTCGCCGCCTCCTGCAGGTAGTCCAGCTCCCCCCGGATCCCGTCCTTGAGGTCGCGGATAATCGGCCCCGCGTCGAGCCCGCGCGAGACCATCCCCGCAAGGCCAATCATCATGCCCACGTTCGCCAGGTCGTGGTCGATCGCCTCGCGCACGCCCGGGTACTGCACCTTCACCGCCACCGGCGTCCCGTCCCGCAGCTCCGCCCGGTGCACCTGCCCGATCGACGCCGACGCGAACGGCTTCCGCTCGAACCGGCGGAACACTTCCTGCGGCCCGCGCCCGTACTCCTCGCGCACCACCCGCTCCACCAGCTCGTAGGCCATGGGCGGAGCGTTCGACTGCAGCCTCGCCAGTTGCGCCGCCATCTCCTCGGGCATCACGCCGGCCATCATCGACATGACCTGCCCGAACTTCATCACGGCGCCTTTCATCTCGCCCATCGTCCGGGTGACGTCTTCGGCCGTCCGCAGCACGAACTCGTCGCGCTTCTCGCGCTTGCGTGCGCCGAACGCGAGGTACGTGCCGGCCCAGCGCAGGCCCGCCCGCGCGGCCAGCTTCGCCGGCCCGAGCGACCGCCTGACGCGGCCCCCGCGGAGCTCTTCCGCCGCGCTCGTCATGCGGCGCCGCTCCGGCGGCTGAACTCCGGGTCCACCTTTACCTGGAGGCGAAAATGTTTCGAAAACATCTAAAACCCGGCTGTTTCACAGCCTTTCATCTATGGATGTATAGGCCGATAATAAAGATGAGGAAGTTGAGGTGGGGATCAGACCATGAGTGGGATCTTCTACGACCCGAAGGCCCGGCGCATGCGTGCCGTGAATGGTACCCCCCAGGCGGAATGGGCCTTCGTTACGCACAATCTTAATGCCGGCGTGCACCAGTGCCGACGCATCATGCGCGAGTGGCTGCCCAGCGAGGAGCTCTCCCGCGTCGACTGGTCCGATATCGCCGAACGCCGCGCCTGACTCGCGGTACAATCTCCGGCGATGTCCCTCGATGACATTGCCGCCCGGCTGTCCGCGCTCGACGATCGCCCCGAACCCGCCGTCATCCGTTTCGACGATAGCTCCGGCTTCCGCGGCCGCGTCGCCGTGCTCCCGTCGGCGTTCAATCCGCCGACGATCGCGCACCTTGGGCTGCTCGAACTCGCCGCGACCGTCCCGGGCATCGGCGCCTGCGCCGCGATGCTCAGCACCCGCAACGTCGACAAGGGCCTGCACGGTGCATCGCTCGCCGACCGCGTCGGGATGTTGCTCGAAGTCCGCCGCGACGAGCCCGGGCTCGCGGTGCTCGCCACGAACGCCGCCCGCATCGCCGACCAGGCCCGCGCCCTCCGGGAGTCCTTTTCCGGCGCCGATTTCGACATGGTGCTCGGCTACGACACCCTCGTCCGCCTCTTCGATGCTCGCTACTACGATGACATGCACGCCGCGCTCGGGGACCTCTTCGCGCACCACCGGGTGATTACCACGAACCGCGGCGAAGCCGGCCTCCCGCACGTCGAGGCTTTTCTCGCACGGCCGGAGGTCGCGCCCTTCCGCGAGGGCATCGTCGTGCGCGAGCTCGACCCGCACCGTGCGGCACTCTCCTCGACTGCGGTGCGCGTGGCGGCCGGCAACGGCGAGGAGCACGCGGCCGTCCCACCGCCGGTCGCTGCGTACATCCGCGAGCGGGGGCTCTACCGCGAACAGGCCCCGTCCACCGCTAGCCGGTAATCGCCGCGATATCCGGTCCGCCCTCGGTCGCCACGATCCCCTTCGCGACCAGGGCCTCGATCGCCGCGTCGTCCAGCCCGAGCAGTTCCGCCAGCACACCTCGCGTGTCCTGACCGAAGTCCGGCGGCGGCCCCTTGATCCCCGTCTCGGAGCGCGACATCCGCACCGGCGTGTTCGCGATGCGAATGGTCCCCGCTACCGGGTGCGTCACGTCCTGGAGCATCCCCCGGTGCCGTATCTGCGGGTCCTCCGCCGCCTGGGCGATGGTGTTCACCGGCCCGCACGGGATGCCCGCCGCGAGCAGGTCTTCCAGCCATTCCGCGGTCGTGCGGCGGCGGAACGCCTCCACCAGGATCGGCTCGAGCTCCGCGTGCCGTGCTGTACGCTTCGGCGAGGTCGCGAACCGCTCGTCGTCGATGAGCTCCGGCAGCCCGAGGATCCCGCAGAACACCGCCCACTGGTTCTCCTCGCCGAACGCCAGTGCCACCACCAGGTACCCATCGGCCGTGGGGAACGCCTGGAACGGCGTCGCCGAAGGGTGCCGCGTGCCGAGCGGCTCCGGCGCCTTGCCGGTCACTGAGTAGCGCATGTACGCGTTCTCCAGCGCGCTCACCTGGCAGTCCAGCATGCTGATGTCGAGGTGCTGGCCCTTGCCGCTGCGCTCCCGCTCGTGGATCGCCGCCAGGATGCCGATCGCCGTGTACAGCCCGGCCACGATGTCCCCATACGACGCCCCGGGCCGCACCGGCCCGCCGCCCGGTTCGCCCGTAATCGACAGGATGCCGCCCATGCCCTGGACGATGATGTCGAGCGCCGGCCGCTCGCGGTACGGGCCCGTCTGCCCGAACCCGGAGGTGCTCGCGAAGATGAGCCGCGGGTTTCGCTGCGAAAGCACCTCGTAGCCGATGCCCAGCCGGTCCATCGTCCCCGGCGTGAAGTTCTCCATCACCACGTCGGCCTTCTCCGCGAGCCGCCGGAAGAGCTCGCGCCCTTCCGCTTCGCGCAGGTCGATCGCGATCGACCGCTTCCCGCGGTTGATGCTGAAGAAGTACCCGCTCCAGCCGTTCTGGTAGGGCCCGGTTGTCCGCGCGATGTCGCCCCAGGGCGGGCGCTCCACCTTGATGACGTCGGCGCCCAGGTCGCACAGCACCATCGCCGCGTACGGCCCCGAAAGCACCCACGTGCAGTCGAGCACCGTGATTCCCTCCAGGGGACGAGCCATCGCGCACCTCCTCGCCGGCAGCAGCCGGCGCATCGTTCCGTACCTTACACGCGCCCGCCCGCGCAGGCCCGGCCGCGGCGTGCCTCCCGGAGCGGCCCGCCGCGAAAGCGCGTACGATGCTCCCCACGCCCTCCCTTCGTGGAGGCATTTCGACCACATGCCCGGAGGCACACATGGCAGTCGATTTCGAAATCCCCGCCGAGGCACAGCAGATCCGCGAGACGGTCCGCAAGTTCGTGCACGATCACTGCATCCCCGCCGAGCAGGAATTGCAGAACGGCCGGCCCTACAAGGAAGTGCTCGCCGAACTGCGCCAGAAGGCACGCTCGCAGGGCCTCTGGTGCCCCTTTGTCCCGAAGGAGTACGGCGGCATGGACCTCGGCCCGCTCGCCAACGCCCTCGTCCAGATGGAGCTCGGCGAAAGCTATCTCGGCGCCCTTGCGCTCAACACCCAGGGCCCCGACGACGCCACCATGCTCACGCTCCTCACCCACGGCACCGACTTCCAGAAGGAGAAGTTCCTCAAGCCGCTCCTCAACGGCGAAAAGCGCATCTGCTTCTCCATGACCGAACGTGCCGCCGGCGCCGACGCCACTGGCATGCAGACCCGCGCCGTCCGCGACGGTGACAACTGGATCATCAACGGCGAGAAGTGGTTCAGTAGCGCCGCCAGCGTCGCCGACATCGCCCTCGTGATGGCAAAGACGAACCCCGACGCGCCGCGCCACCAGCAGTTCAGCACCTTCCTCGTCGAACTACCGAACCCCGGCTACAACATCATTCGCGACATCCCCACCATGGCCATCGAGGGCCCGCTGACGCACATCATCGGCGGGGGCCACGCCGAGGTGAAAATCCAGGACCTTGTGGTGCCCCACGAGAACCTGCTCGGCGGCGAAGGCAACGGCTTCAACATGGGCCAGCATCGCCTCGCCTACGGCCGCTTGCGCCACGGCATGCACAACGTCGCGATGGCCCAGCGCGCGCTCGATATGGCCGCCCAGCGGGTCACCGAGCGCTCGACCTTCGGCCGCATGCTCGCCGAGCGCCAGGGCGTCCAGTGGATGCTCGCCGATTGCGCGACGCAGCTCTACATCTCCAGGCTCATGCTGCTCCACATCGCCTACAAGGCCGAGAAGGGCCTCGACCTGCGCCAGGAGAACTCCATCGCCAAGGTCTACCTCGCGAACATGGTCCACAAGGTGGTCGACACGGCGATCCAGCTGCACGGCTCGCTCGGCTATAGCCTCGATACCCCGCTGGCCCGCTGGTACACCGGCATCCGCTCGCAGCGGCTCGTCGACGGCCCCGACGAAGTGCACCGCTGGACGGTCGGCCGTAACCTGCTGAAGGCCTACCAGCAGCACGGCACCACCGCCCCCGCCTGCGGCGGCGACCTGCTCTAACGGCACCCTTCGCCACCCAGCACAAAGCGCCCCGGCAATGTCGCCGGGGCGCTCGCTTTATCCGATCGGTCGAACGAACGGTCGGGTGCTCAGGCCCACGCCTCCTTGAGGCGGGCCGCCTCGCCCCGCCCCTGTTCGAGCCCTGCCTGCGCCGCCGGCTGCCGGCGCCGGAAGTCCATCAGGTTCGGCCCGAAGGCGCTCATGCTCTGCTCCGAAGGGGTAATCAGCTCGACGCGGCTGCCGCCGTCGCGCAGCACCTGCAACTCCGCCTCGAGCCGCCTGCGCGATACCTCCGCCATCTGCGGCGTCGCCCCGCCCACCGTCACCGCCACCACGGCCACGACGTCGTAGCCCTTCGCCTGGTCGGCGTTGGTCGATGATCGCATGCCGCCATCGATGTACCGCCGGCCGTTGATGGTGATTGGCGGGTACACGCCTGGCACGCTGCAGCTCGATGCGACCGCCCGTGCCAGGCCCACACCCGACCCGTTCGTCCACAGCTGGAACGACCCGTCTGCGGCATCGACGGCCGTGCAGGCGTAGCGGCGCTCCGGCCACGCGTCCTCGGGCAGGTCGCGCAGCAGGTGCCCGAAGCTCGCGATGAACGCGTCCTCGCTCATTGTCGGGGCCTGCAGCGCCCACTGGCCGATCTCCCGCCGGATCTCCTCGGGCGGCCGGTCGCTCGTCTGCGCCTCCATCATCTTCGTCATCAGGAACGTCAGGTCCGGCGGAGGCCCGGCCTCGCCCGAAGGCTCGCGGTTCTGCGCCGGCGGCCGGTCGCCCCGCGCCAGCAGCGCCTCCGCCAGCTCGCGGGCGGTGTGGCCCATCGCCAGCTGCGCGCCCACAAACGATCCGGCCGATGTCCCGATGATGAAGTCGGCGTTCCCGAGGTCGACGCCGCCCTCGGCGATGCCCGCCAGCAGCCCGGATTCCCAGGCGATCCCTACCGGCCCGCCGCCGCCCAGTACCAGTGCGCGCGTGGTCATGTCTCCCTCCAGTGCCTTCGTGTGGTGAGCGAACTATACGCTTCGTGCCCCCTCGTCACGCTCCTTCCGCACCCGCGCGATCTCCTCCCCCATGATCCGGTTCGATTCGCGTATGAAGTCCACGACGAGCGCGAGCTGTTCATCGCCGTAGCGTGCCCACAGCTCGCCCATCCGCCGCCCTAGCGGGGCGAAGTACGGGAAGATCCGCGCCTGCACCTCTGCCGCGTTCGCCACCACGATCACGCGGCGGCGGTCCTTCGGGTCGGCTTCGCGCCGGACGAACCCCGCGCGCTCCAGCCGGTCGATGAGCCGCGTGATCGCGCCGCTCGTCAGCCCCGTCCGTTCCGCCAGCTGCCCCGCGGTCATCGGTCCGAACAGGTTGAGCAGGTCGATGCACTCCACGTCGGTGCTGTGGAGCCCTACGGCCTCCGCGACCGCCTCGCTGAACAACACCGACTGCGAGCTTGTGAGACGTAGTTCACGGTTCAGGTCGGTGTAGACCACTTCGCGCGTTGACACGGTGCCGGGTCACCTCCTAGCCTCGGAGTGCAGTTGTTGCATGAGGAAGATATTGCGTGAATCAAGGATCGTCGCCCAGCATACACCCTCCGACTTGTCACGCCACATTTTCGTGAAACCCTCCCCCTAAAGTCGGATTGACGCGGGGTAGTGGTACCGGCTTTGCTCGATCCACTGCTTCGAAATTCCCCCCGCTCGTTCGCTCTCCCCAACCGAACTCTGCCTGGAGGAACCATGCTGAAAGCCCTCGCTCGAACCTGTTACGACCGGCGATGGATCGTCGTCGGGGCATGGGTCGCACTGCTCGCCGCCCTCATCGTGCTCGCCGCCACCGCCGGCGGCGCCTTCAGCACCAAGTTCGAACTCCCGGGTGCCGAAAGCCAGGACGCCTTCGATATCCTCGAAGACCACGGCTTCGCCGACCGTGCCGGCACGCAGGGCCAGGTGGTGTTCGAAGCCGACCAGGGTGTGAACGACCCGGCGGTCCGGGCCGCCATGGAGGATCTCTTCGCGAAGATCCCCCAGGTGGTCGACAACGCCACCGTGGTCAGCCCCTATGACCCGGCCGGAGCCCAGCAGATCGCGCCCGACGGCCAGATCGCCTACGCCGAAATTAACTTCGCCGACCGTAGCCAGGAGGACTACACGAAGGCTGGCGATGCCATCAAAGAACTCCGCGACGACGTCGAGGTCCCCGGCCTCACCATCGAGCTCGGCGGTGACATGTTCGCGGGCTTCTCGATGCCCTCGAGCGAGACCATCGGCATCCTCGGCGCCGTCGTCATCCTGCTGATCGCGTTCGGCTCTTTGCTCGCCGCGGGCCTCCCGATCCTCGCTGCGCTCTTCGGCATCGGCTCCGGCATCTCCCTCATTGCCATCGGCACGAACTTCATCGACATGCCGAACTTCACCGACCCGACCGCCGCGATGGTGGGCATCGGCGTCGGCATCGACTACGCGCTCTTCATCGTCACGCGCTACCGCCAGGGCCTGCACGATGGGCTCCACCCGCGCGACGCCACCGTGCTTGCCGTGAACACCGCGGGCCGTGCGGTGCTCTTCGCCGGCACGACCGTCGTCATCTCGCTCCTCGGCATGATGGTCATGGGCCTCGACATGATCCGTGGCGTCGCCATCGGCACTTCGCTCGCCGTCCTCATGACCATGCTCGCCTCCGTGACGCTCGTGCCCGCGGGCCTCGCGTTCGCCGGCCGCAGCATCGACCGCTTCGGGCTCCCGCACCGCCGCAGCGCCGAAGGCGACATCCGCGAGTCCTTCTGGCACCGCTGGAGCCGCATCCTGCAGGCGCACCCCTGGCCCGCCGCCGCGGTTGGGCTGGTCATCCTGCTCGTACTCGCCGCCCCGGTGCTCTCCCTTCGCCTCGGCTTCTCCGACGCGGGTAACCGCCCGACCGCCGACACCAGCCGCCGCGCCTTCGACATGCTCTCCGAAGGCTTCGGCCCCGGGTTCAACGGCCCCATGCTCCTCGCCGCTGAGACCCCGAACGGCCAGGCCGACCTGGGCGTGCTCGCCGGCCTGAGCGACCGCCTCAACCAGACCGACGGCGTCGAGTTCGCCAGCCCGCCCATCCTGAACGAGGCCGGCGACGCCGCCATCATCCAGCTCATCCCCACCACCGCTCCCCAGGACCGGGAGACCGCCGACCTCGTCCATAACCTCCGCGACGATGTCATCCCCGCGGCGACCGACGGCTCCGGCCTCGACGTCAAGCTCGGTGGGTCGACCGCGGCCGCCCAGGACTTCGCCGATTTCACCGGCGATCGCCTGCCGATCTTCATCGCCGCCGTGCTCGCGCTGTCGTTCCTGCTGCTCCTGACGGTGTTCCGCAGCGTGGTTGTGCCGCTCAAGGCCATCGTCATGAACATGCTCTCCATCGGCGCCGCCTACGGCGTACTGGTGGCCGTGTTCCAGTGGGGCTGGGGCCTCAGCCTCCTCGGCGTCGGCCGCGAAGGTCCGGTCGAAGCCTGGGTGCCGATGATCCTCTTCGCGATCGTCTTCGGCCTCTCGATGGACTACGAGGTGTTCCTGCTCTCCCGCATCCGCGAGGAGTACGACCGCACGGGCGAAAACGGCCTCGCCGTAGCCGACGGCCTCGCCGCGACCGCCCGCGTCATCTCCGCCGCGGCCGCCATCATGGTGTTCGTGTTCGGCAGCTTCATCCTCGGCGACGACCGCGCGCTGAAGATGGCCGGCCTCGGCCTTGCGGTTGCCGTCGCTGTCGATGCCACCGTCATCCGGCTGGTGCTCGTCCCCGCGACCATGGAGCTGCTGGGCAAGGCTAACTGGTGGCTCCCCCGCTGGCTCGACCGCTCGCTCCCCACGGTCCACGTCGAAGCGACGGACATCCCGGCGTCGGCCAACCGCACACCTGCCGGCGCCGAACTCTAGCCGGCAACCCGGCGCTCACCGAAAAGGCCCGCCCTCATGGACGGGCCTTTCTCGTTAGTACCATTGGCACTCCGGTTCCGAATTCGTCTACCATTCGCCCACCTCGAAAGGAGGAACCAGAACCATGCTGCGCGAATTCAAAGAATTCATCCTCCGCGGTAACGTCGTCGACCTCGCGGTTGCCGTCGTTATCGGCGTTGCTTTCGCGGCGGTCGTCACGGCGCTCGTCGAAGACCTCATCACACCGCTCATCGCCGCCCTCGGTGGGCAGCCCGACTTCTCGGCGCTCGACTTCACGATCAACGACAGCACGTTCCGCTACGGCCATTTCATCAACCAGCTGCTGTCGTTCCTGATCATCGCGGCGGTCATCTTCTTCCTCGTGGTGAAGCCGGTTAACTACCTCATCGAGCGCACCCGCCCCCAGCCCACGCCCGACCCCACCACCCGCCGTTGCGACGAGTGCCTGAGCGAGGTGCCGATCGCCGCCCGCCGCTGCGCCTACTGCACGTCCGAGCTCCAGCCGCTCACCACGACGGCCGCCTAGCCTCCGAGCGCGAGCC
>JBLNCO010000243.1:0-3781 GCA_050260715.1 Hyphomicrobiales bacterium
ACCGCCGGTCTCGGCGAGCACGCGGGCGGGCGCGCCGGGGACGGTGTAGGCGCGCCCCGAGGGCGTCTGGACGGTGCGCCAGGCCTTGCGGGCGTCGAGCTGCGGCGAGGCGAGCACCTCATCGAGGGTGGGGAGGGCGGCGCAGGGGATGCGCGCCGCCTGGAGCGTGTGGAAGACCTCGAACCGCGTACGCTCGGCGAGCCAGGGGAGGAGGTAGGAGTCGAGGCCGGCGATGTTGGCGGAGCGGTCGGCGGGGGAGGCAAAGCGGGGGTCGGACACGAGCTCCGGGTGGCCGATGAGCTTCGTGAGGGTGACCCACTGGCCGTGGAGCGCCGCGTGAATGCCGATGTGGCCGTCCTTGCAGGGGAGCGTGACGAGCGTGGGCTGGGAGCGTGCGAACCGGTTCCCGACGCGCCCGCGGATGAGCCCGAAGTACTGGAACGCGACCGAGTCGTAGATCATCGTGGCGGCGACGGCCTCGACGAGCGGGAGGTCGATGATGCCGCCGGCCGCGCCGGAGAGTGCGGCGATGGCGGCGAAGAGCCCGCCGACGAACTGTCCCTGGGCGCCGGGAGGTCCGAGCGGCTCGCGGCCGGGATCGCCGACGGAGCACATCCAGCCGCCGGCGGCGTGGAGCACGAGGTCGCTGGCGGGGCGGCCGGTCCAGGGCGTATCGAGGCCCCACGGGGTGATCCAGATGACGCGCCCGCCGCCAGCCGCCCGCGCTTCAAGCGCTTGGCGGTTGCGAGGGGTGACGGGGGCGTCGGTGATGAGCGTGACGCCCGGTTCGGCGTCGAGCGAGGGTGCGGGTGCGAACGATGCGCCTTCGGCGAGGAAGGCGCCGACGCCTTCGGGGTCGAGCGCCGAGACGTGCACGACATCCGCGCCGAACTGGCGGAGCAGCCAGCCGGCGTATCCGGCGGCGACGCCATAGGACGCAACAGCGAAGCGGTTTCCCTGCAGCAGTTCCATGGCGCCGCATCATAGCCGACGTGACGGCGCGGGGTACACGCCCCGCGCGTAACGTTTCGGTTGGCAGGGCGGCGGCTACCTACAGGAACTCATAGTCCGCGGGATTGGGCTTGCGCGTCTGCTTCCAGTAGTCGATGAGGTTGAACGGCCAGTTCTGGGCAACGCGGCCCTTCGCGTTCTTGTACCAGCTGTTCACGGTGGAGACGCCCCAGACGCGCTGGAGGTTCGCAGCGTCGATCTTCTCGTTGTAGGCGTCGTGGACCTCACGCTTGCAGTCGAGCGCGCGGTGGCCCTCTTCGAGCAGGAGCCGCAGGCAGCCCATGACGTACTGCACTTCGCATTCGGAGAAGTAGATGATGCTGCCGTTGACCACGATGTTCGTGTTCGGGCCGTAGAGCATGAAGAAGTTCGGGAAGTTGGGCACCGTGATGCCCATGTAGGCGCGGGCATCGCCGTCCCACTGGCGGTTGAGGTCGAGGCCGTGCCGCCCGATGACCTGCATCGGCGTGAGGAAGCGCGATGCCTGGAAGCCGGTGCCGTAGATGAGGACGTCGGCGGTGTGCTCCTCGCCGTCGGCGGTGACGACGCCGGCCGGGGTGATTTTCTCGATGGGCTCGGTGACGAGGCGGACGTTGTCGCGCTTGAGGGTGCTCGCCCAGATGCCGTTGTCGAGCACGATGCGCTTCGAAGCCGGCGGGTACTTCGGCAGCACCTTTTCGAAAAGGTCGGGGCGGTCGGCGAACTGCATCTGCAGGTAGCCGGTGAAGATGGCGCGGATTTCGTCGTTCGCCTGGCTCACCGAGAGGGTCTTCGGTTCCCAGTTGGGGTCGACTTCGGCCGCGGGAAGCAGGCCGTCGGTCGTGGTCCAGAAGAGCCAGAACCGGTACCAGTGCGCGTAGTGGGGGATGTGCGTGAAGAGCCAGGCGAGCCCTGCGGGCACGTCGTCGTGGTAGTGAGGGACGGGGACGTACCAGTTGGGCGTGCGCTGGAAGACGGTGAGATGCGCGACGTCGGGCGCGATCGCGGGGATGAACTGCGAGGCGCTCGCGCCGGTGCCGATGACGGCCACGCGCTTGCCCTTGAGGTCGACCGAGTGGTCCCAACGGGCGGAGTGGAACGACGGGCCGGCGAAGCTTTCCATGCCCGGGATGTCGGGCATCTTCGGCCGGTTGAGCTGGCCGACCGCGCTGATCACGGCCTGCGCCTCTACCGTCTCCGTCGAGCCGTTGGGGTTCCGGACTTCCAGCACCCACGTGCAGCGGTCTTCGTCGAAGCGGAGGCACTGCACTTCGGTGTTGAAACGAATGTGCTCGCGGATGCCGTACTCGTCGGCGACGTCGCGGAAGTACTCGAGTAGCACTTCCTGCGGCGAGTAGTGCTTCGGCCAGTCGACCTTCTGGGCGAAGGAGTAGCTGTAGAAGGCGTTCGAGACGTCGACGCGGGCGCCGGGGTAGGTGTTTTCGAGCCAGGTGCCGCCGACGTCGTGGTTCTTCTCGATGATCGTGAACGGGATGCCGGCCTGCTTGAGGCGGATGCCGGCGAGAATGCCGGACATCCCGGCTCCGATGACGACCACGGAGAAGTTGATGGCGGGGTCCTTCTTCCAGTCGGGGGCGCGGGGGTCCTCGTCGAAGGGCGCGAGTTCTTCCACGAGCAGCGGGATGTAGTCCTCGGCGGCGGCGGTGCCGGTCATCCAGCCGGTGATGCGGCGGAGGTCGCCGGGGGTGAGCTCGCGCGAGCCCGCGGCGGCGCCGTCGCGGAGGGACTTGATGGCCTCGAGCGCGAGCGCGCGGGCTTCGACCTGGGCCTGCGGGGTCATGCCGCCCTGTTCGACGCCGAGGGCAACGCCAACGGGACGAAGGTCCTCGCGGAGGAGGTCGATGTTGCCGGTGGCCTGGGCGAGTGCGGGCAGGAGGGCCGGGAGGAAGGCATCTTCGAGCGCCTTCGCGATCTCTTCGTCGCTAGCGGTGATGGGCTGAGTGCCCCGCGCGATGGCCATGCGTGTCTCCTCGAACTGGCGCCCGGCAGGCCGCAGTGTGCGATAGGCCGCGCCGAACGCCGTGATTGACGGTTGTGAGGGGAACTGTACCCGTCCCGGGGCAATCCCTCCACTGCCGGACACCACCGCGTTGGATGGCCGGAGGAGCCGCCAATACGGGGCAGATCCATTTGGAACGCGGCCGGGTGGTTGGCGTGGGCGAGCGACGGTCGTAGGATGCGCGCACTCTGACGTAGACGTAAAGGCAGGGCGACATGGGCAAACTGGATGGCAAAGTCGTCGTCGTGACCGGCGCTAGCCGGGGCATCGGCAAGGAGATCGCGGAAGTGTTCGCGGCCGAAGGCGGGCGGGTCATCTGCGCCGCACGGACCGTGCACGAGGGCGAGCACCCACTCGAGGGCTCGCTTGAGGCGACGATCGCCGAGATCAAGAAGGCGGGCGGCGAAGCGACCGCCGTCGCCGCCGACATCTCGGAGTACGAGAACTGCGTGAAGCTGGTCGAAGAGGCGCACCGGATCTATGGGCCGGTGGATGTGCTCGTGAACAACGCGGCGCTCACGTACTTCATCCCGATCGTGGACTACCCGATCAACAAGTGGCACCGGTCGTTCCAGGTGAACTTCCACGCGCCGTTCTACCTGAGCCAGCTGGTGCTGAAGGACATGGTGCCGCGCAAGTCGGGGTCGATCGTCAACATCTCGAGCGGGGCAGCGATTGGCCCGGGCCGGGGGCCGTACAGCGAGGCGATGCGCGGCCGGGGCGGCACGCTCTACGGCGCCGAAAAGGCTGCACTCGAGCGGTTCACGCAGG
>JBLNCO010000244.1:0-3976 GCA_050260715.1 Hyphomicrobiales bacterium
AGCGAGTATAAGTGTTGGGCAATTTTTTTTTTGGGTTGCGGGCCGCATAAACACGGCGACCCCCCCCCGCCCCCGCACCTGAGAAGCCGGCATGTACCAGTTCGTCCTGCGCCGCATCCTCCTGTCCATCCCCACCCTCCTGATCGTGTCGTTCCTGGTGTTCGGCATGATCCGGCTCGATCCCGATTCCGTGGTCGCGGCCCGCCTCGGCGAAGGCGCCGACCTCCACGGCCCGGCTGCCCAGGCCATCCGCGACGACTACGGCCTGGACGAACCGATCTACTCCGAGTACTTCCGCTGGCTCGGCAACACCCTGCAGGGCGACTGGGGCCACTCCGCTCTCAGCTTCAAGCCCGTCCTCAAAGAGATGGCGCCGAAGATCGGCGTGACGCTCGAACTCTCGCTCATCGCCGTCTTCTTCTCGGTGGTCATTGGTGTGCCGATTGGCGTCTTCAGTGCGATGCGCCAGGACCGTCTGCCTGACTATGTGCTGCGAACTGGCGCGATTCTTGCGCTTTCGGTGCCCGGCTTCTACATCGCGACGGTGACGATCGCGCTTACCGCCTATTACTTCAACTGGATTCCACCGGTTAAGTACACCTCGTTTTCGGAAAACCCGCTAAAGAACGTGCAGCAGATGCTGCTTCCGGCATTCATTCTCAGCCTGGCCACCGCCGCATCGGTGATGCGCTATTCGCGCACGATGATGCTCGATGTGCTGCGCCAGGATTACGTGCGAACCGCCTGGGCGAAGGGCCTGCGTGAGCGCGTCATTATCTTCCGCCACGCCCTGAAGAACGCCCTCCTCCCGGTGGTGACGGTGCTCGGCCTCACGATGGCCATCCTCGTCGGCGGCACCGTCATCTTCGAGCAGATCTTCTCGCTCCCCGGTCTCGGGACCTACCTTGTCTATTCGGTCGCTCAGAAGGACTTCGCACCCGTGCAGGGCGTGACGCTGTTCTTCGCTATCGCCGTCGTCATCATCAACCTCGTGGTCGACCTCAGTTACACCGTGCTCGACCCGCGGGCCAGGAGGTAGCACGGTGGCAGATGCAGTCGCCGTCGGTCAGATCGGAGTTCAGCCCGAGCGTGGGCGCTCCGCGATCGGTCGCTTCTTTGGCTTCCTGGGCACGCTCGCACGGAAAAAGCCCCTGGGCTTCTTCGGCCTTGTTGTGCTGGTCGTGATGGTGGTGGTGGCTATCTTCCCCGATGTCTTCGCCACGCACTCGCCCGAGGCCTCGGCCGGCACCCGCTTCCAAAGCTACTGCATTGGGCCCTCGGACACGTTCCTCTGCCCCACGAAACGCACCACCAACAGCCTGCTCCCGGGCGGCGGCCAGGTGGTGGAGGGCAGCCGCTCGGCGCCGTTCGGCACCGACCAGCTCGGCCGTGACATCTACAGCCGGATCATCTACGGCGCGCGCGTCGCGGCGTACGTTGGCCTTGGCGCGGTGTTCCTCAGCTCGGTCATCGCGCTCGTCATCGGCATTACCACCGGCTACTTCGGCGGACGCCTCGACGCGGTCCTCCAGCGCGTCGTCGATGCGGTGATGGCGCTGCCGCCGCTGGTCATCCTCGTCTCCCTGCCGACGCTCATCGGCGGCTGGGACATGGATGGCCCGCTGCCCTTCGACAAGACGGGCATCACCAACTACAAGCTGGTCATCATCCTGGGCATCCTCGGCGGAGCCTCGGGATCGCGCGTGATCCGCGCCGCGGTGATTGGCGTCCGTTCGAGCCAGTTCCTCGAAGCCGCGACGGTGCTTGGCGCCGGCCACACCCGGATCATGGTTCGCCACATCCTGCCGAACATCTTCGGCCCGCTCATGGTCCAGGCGACGATCGGTCTTGGCGGCGTCATCCTCACCGAGGCGGCACTGAGCTTCCTCGGCCTCGGCGACACCGACCCGCGCCACCCGTCGTGGGGCCAGATGCTGCGCCTTGGCGCTGACGTCGCGACAACTGAGCCGATGCAGGCGGTATACCCGGGCATCGGCATCGCGCTCGCGGTGTTCAGCTTCAACATGCTCGGCGATGCGCTCCGCGACCTGCTCGATCCGCGCCTGCGCGGCGCCCGCGGGAGTTTCGGGTAGACATCCAGCCCGACTCCGGTACCGTTGCACCTATGCGCTTTCCTGAAGAGCTCGCCGCCGGCCGTTTTCCGGTTGCGCTAGAGATCACGCCCCCGCAGAAACCCCTCCCGAAGGTGCTCCTGCGGCGGGCCCGGTTGCTCGGCGATGCGGCCTGCGCGATCAACGTCATCCAGCGGCCGGGGCGCCAGTCGAGCCTCGATGCTTCGCTCTCCCTGGCCGCCGAGGGGTTCCATCCCGTCTGGCACCTGGTAACGCGCGGGCGCACCGCCGCCGAAATCGCCGCTGACCTGGATCGCGCTGCGGCGGAAGGCATTCGCCAGCTCCTCTGCATCCGTGGGGACCACGCCGGCGCCGACATGCCCGGTGCGCCAACGATCCGCGACGTCGTGGCGATGGCCGCCGAGCGGGTGCCCGGGGCGCTTATTGGCGCCACGCTGAACCAGTACGCGCCGGGCTCCGATGCCGTCCTCCGCAACCTCTTTCCGAAGCTCTGGGCGGGCGCGAGCTACATCCAGACGCAGCCCGTCTTCGAGCTCGAACATCTCCGGCCGTTCGCCGAGGCCGTGCGCGAGCGCTCGCCAGAGACGCGCATCGTCGCCATGGCCATGCCGCTCCTTTCGCTCGCGGCCGCCGACAAGATCGAGGCGCGCCTGAAGGTGAACCTCGCCCCGGCCCTCCGCGCCCGCATCGGCGCCGGCGAGGAGAGCGCATGGAGCCTCTTCGACGACGCCGTGACCGCGCTGGCCGAAAGCCCCCTGGTCGACGCGGTTGCGATCATGACCTTCGAGACCGACGCCCCACCCGAGATGGGCGCGCGCATCGTCCAGGCGCTGCGCCGGGCGCGAATCGCCGCCTGACCCCGGTCGACAACCGCGTGCGCGCGCAGCCACAATGACCTATGGCCGAACCGATGAAGGTCGTCGTCATCTCCGACTACGTCTGACCCTGGTGCTACATCGCTGCCCGGCGGGTCGCGCAGTTCCAGGAAATGTTCAGGGTCGCGGTCACGTGGTGGCCGTTCGAACTCCATCCCGAAACGCCAGTCGAAGGGCGCGACGTCGATGAGATCATCGCGCCGAGCCGCCGCACGCAGGAGTACCGCGACCACCTGAAGGCGTACGCGGCCGAAGCTGGCATCAAGCTCGCCTCGAACCGGATCGTCGCCAACTCCCACCGGGCGCTCGAACTGGCCGAATTTGCCCGCGACAACGGCAAGTTCGACCAGGTCCACGACCGGCTGTTCGAGGCGTACTTCGAAGAGGCGAAGAACATCGGCGATGACGAAGTGGTGACCGCCATCGCCGAGGAAGCCGGGCTGGACGTCGATGCCTGGCGCACCGAGATGGTCCTCGGCCGCTACCGCCAGCTCATCGACCACACGACGAACCTTGCCCGCCAGCAGGGCGTGACCAGCACGCCGACGATGATCTTCGACGACAAGTTCGTCCTCCTCGGTGCGCAGGAGCTCCAGACCTACGTCGACGTCCTCACCCGCCTTGGCGCCGAGCGGATCGACGGCGAACAGCCCGGGCCCGATGGGGAGCCGCCCGCGTAGGTCGACATTCCCGCGGCCGGGGCACGACCATCGGGCGGTGCGCCTCACCGTCGCCACCTTCAACATCCACAACGACGTGGACCGCTACGGCGAGCGCCGCGAGCTGCTCGCGGCCGCCTTCGCGCACCTCGGCGCGGACGTTGTCGCGCTGCAGGAGGTGCGGCTCACCGGCGAGCGCCAGGACGACCTGCTGATGTCCGCCGCGCCCGCGCACGCCTATCGCGGCTTCGACGTGCGCTATCCGAAGTACCCCGACTACGGGCTGGTCATCCTCGCCGCCGCGAGCATGGAGGTGCTGGTGCACGAACGGCTGGCGCTCGGCAGCGAC
>JBLNCO010000245.1:0-8900 GCA_050260715.1 Hyphomicrobiales bacterium
CCTTCCTGGACCGCCGCGCGCGTGTTCGCCCCGATGAAGAGCGCATTGTGCCGGAAGTGGTCCTCCATCCCCGGTTCGGCGAAGCGCGCGGGCCCGTCGGTGTGGAGCGAAACGATCTCCACTCCGCGCAGCTCGCTCGCCCGCTCCACCAGGGCGTCGACGAGCGCGTGCGGCGTGGCGGCTCCGCCGTGCAGGTATACCCGGTTACCCGGCTGCACCACCCGCACAGCTTCGGTCAGCGAAACGAACTTCATGGCGCGCCTCCGTGGTCCTCCGGGAGCCAGCGTCCGGCAGCTGCGCTCCTCCCGGCAACGGCCATTCGGCCCCCTCGGATACGGTCTGCTATCGAAAACTCTGAGGCTGCGATAGGCCCGGCGGGCGCTTCGCACCACGGAATGCGCTGGCGCCTAAGGCGAACCTGTAGCGGGGGTTAAATCGAACCTGCGCGGTTTGACCCCCAATTTGGGCCGGTGGTATAACTCTGCTCGCGAACTAATTCACAAAGTGTGCCCAAGGGCCCGGCGCCGGGACCGATCCGGTGCGAATGAGGGGGAGGTCCGTCGCTTGGAATTCGCGAACTTGCCACACGACTACGCCGAGACGCTTGAGCTGGTCTTCGTCGGCATCACCATCGTTGCATCACTTGCGATCCTGGTGGCCTTCGGCCACTGGTGGCAGCGCTAGAAGGCGAGAGTAGAGGCATGGCCGTCGAAACCCCGACCAAGCCCAACCTGGCGGATAAGATCTACGACAAGATGTTCCACAACTACGTGTGGAAGTCGATCTTCCGCACGGGTTACCCGAACACCCCTCGTAACCAGATGCTCGTGGTCGCCACGAACGTCTTCCTCCACCTCCATCCCACGCGCATCCACCGCACCCACGTGAAGATCACCCACACCTACTGCCTGGGTGGCCTCTCGTTCTTCATGTTCCTCGGCCTCACGGTCACCGGCATCATGCTCATGTTCTACTACGTGCCGAGCGTCGACCGGGCCTACCTCGATATCCAGAACATCCAGACCAACGTCCAGTTCGGCCAGCTCATGCGGAACATGCACCGCTGGATGGCCCACGCCATGGTCATCCTCGTGTTCCTGCACATGATGCGCGTGTTCTACACGGGCGCCTATAAGCCGCCGCGCGAATTCAACTGGGTCGTCGGCGTCATCCTGCTCGTGCTGACCTTCCTCCTCAGCTTCACCGGCTACCTGCTGCCGTGGGACCAGCTGGCCTTCTGGGCCATCACCGTCGGCACCAACATCGCCGGTTCGGCCCCCGTCCTCGGCCCGAAGAGCCGGTTCTGGCTCCTGGGCGGCCTGCAGGTCGGCCCCGACGCTCTCATCCGCTTCTACACGCTGCACGTCATCGGTCTGCCGCTGCTGGCCGCCATCTTCATGGCCGTCCACTTCTGGCGCATCCGCCGCGACGGTGGCCTCGCCCGGCCGCTCTAGGCCACACAGGGGATAGCGAACCATGGCAACAGCAGTTGTCGCCCGACCAGTAGCACGCCCCCAGGCTCGTGCCCGCGACGAGGAAGTCCTCGTCTGGCCCGACCTGGTGTTCGTGGAGTTCATCTCCGCGATGGTCTTCACCATCGCGCTCTTCGTGCTCGCCTTCCTCATCAACGCGCCGCTGCTCGACCAGGCGAACTCCGACGTCACGCCGAACCCCTCGAAGGCGCCGTGGTACCTGCTCAACCTGCAGGAGCTCCTCCTGCACATGAACCCCGCCATGGCCGGCGTCATCATCCCGACCATCTGGCTCGGCATCCTCGCCGCCTTCCCCTATTTCGACCGGGAAACCACCGGCCAGGGCGTCTGGTTCGGCACCGAGCGCTCCGTCCGCATCACCATCGTCGCGGGCCTCGTCGGCATTATCGGTACCTGGGCGCTCATCCTCTGGGATTCGGGCAAGCTCGCCTACTTCATGAACGAATACTTCGGCATCTCCGGTGGAAAGACCTTCCACTTCCTGGCCGATGTCCGCTCCATCCAGACGCAGCTTCCGTGGCCTGATTGGTCGAAGCACATCACCTACCTGCCCTTCAACCTGAAGCTGTTGGCCAGCGATGCGCCCGGCGGCCCGACCGAGTTCCAGCACCTCGACTTCCCGGCGTGGCTCGTCGAACAGGCCATCCCGATCGCCGCGATGGTCGGCCTGCCCGCCATCATGATCTACATCATGTGGAAGATGGGCTGGGTGCTCACGCGCCGCGACGCCCTGCTCGCGCTCTTCAGCGGCTTCATCGGCGCCTACGGCGTCCTCACGCTCGTCGGCACCGCCTTCCGCGGCCAGGGCCAGGAACTGGTGTTCCCGTGGGAGCTGAACGTGAGCGAAGGCATACCCGGGCAGGAGTAACGCGGGGGGAGAGAAATGGCACAGGCTGAACAATCTGCACCCGGCGGCGCACGAGCTGGTGCCCGCCGTATCGAACACGCCCGGCAACAGGAAGCCCGCAAGATCGCGCGCCGCTCCTTCCTTCGCGTGAGCGCGTTCGCCGGCCTCACCCTCATGGTGGGCGGCCTCATCTCCGGCTTCCTCGGCTTCTTCAACCTGCGGAACCCCACCGGTTTCGGCGGTGTCGTGGTCGTCCCCAAGGCGGTCGTGCCGCAGCCCGGCGCCGACCCCGCACGTGTCTCCGAAGGCAAGTTCTGGCTTTCGAACCTGAACGGCTCCGAAGGCGACGTGCTTGGTGCCGGCGGCACCGGCGGCCTGCTGGCGCTCTACTGGAAGTGCCCGCACCTCGGCTGCACAGTCCCCTGGAACCCCACCTTCAGCGGCGCAGCCGTGAACTTCCCCGGCATCACCGGGTGGTTCCGCTGCCCCTGCCACGGCTCGACCTACTCGAAGGCGGGCGTCCGCGTCTACGGACCGGCCCCGCGCCCCATGGACACCATGGACCTGTCGATTAACGGCGACGGCTCCATCAACGTGAACACCGGCAAAATCACCAGCGGCGCGCCCGACAATCCGCTCCGCGCAGTTCCCTACAGCGGGTAGGCGGAGGATCGGTTGAACACCCAGAAGCAGATCTTCCTCATCGTCGTTCTCTTCTTCATGTTCATCGGCGCCTGCGCCGGCTACGCGGCCATTGACCTCCCGATCCGCGCGGACGACCAGGCCCAGTGGCACAAGGACGAGTCCATCGAACGCGGCGCCCTGCTGTTCGCGAACAACTGCCGCACCTGCCACGGCAACATGGGCCAGGGTGGCGTCGGCCTGCCGCTGAACATCGCCGAGTACAAGAACCAGGACCCGCTCGTCCTCAAGAACAACATCGCGAAGATTAAGCGCACGCTCGAATGCGGCCGCGCCGGCACCCGCATGCAGCCGTGGCTCAACACCAACGGCGGCGCCCTCAACGAGCGCCAGCTCGAGCACCTCATCGACCTCATCACCGCGCCCGCGGATTCCGAAGAACTCGATGCCGAAGGCAACCCGACCAGCCACGGCTGGGTCGAAGCCGTCGAGTTCGCGCACAACCTGAACCGCGAGACGGCCGTCATCGTCGGTGGCGAAACGCTCGATACGATCGCCGCGGACCACCAGGTCGGCTCGGCCGAGCTCTCGAAGCTCAACGGCAACATCGATGTCAACCAGGTGCTCAAGGAGGGCAGCCACGTCCAGTTGCCGCCCACCAAAGACGACCCGGACGGCCGCCGCTACCTCGTCCGCAACGACAACGAGACCCTCGCGAAGATCGCCAGCAGCCAGCACGTTGGCGGCATCATCCTCGCCGAACTGAACAATATCCCCTACAAGTTCGACGCCGACGAAGGCACGTTCACGCTCCTGGGCGACGACGGGAATCCCATCCCGGGGCTCTTCCCGGGCGCCAGGCTCGCACTGCCCGAAGGCGCGACCTACGTGGTCAAGGCCGGCGATACCCTCCAGAAGATCGCCGACCAGCACGGCATTAGCGTCTCGCAGCTCACCGGTGGCCCGAACGCCCGCGTGCTTTCGACCACCAACCCGACCGAGGAGCTCGAAGCCAAGCGCCTGCTCGAGCTGCCGCCCGACGCCAAGGCGGTCGTCCAGCCGTCCGATACCGTGGCGACCATTGCCACCGCGCACGGCATCGACCCGCAGGACCTCATCGATGCGAACGAGGGCCTGACCGCCGACACCGTCCTGGCGCCCGGTCAGCAGCTCGAACTGCCCGACGACGCTCGCTACGAGGTCCAGAAAGGCGACACCCTCACGAAGATCGCCCGCGTGGAGCACGCGAACGTCACCGAAGACCAGCTCATCCAGCTGAACGACATCGATCCGAATGCTCCGTTCGGGCCCGACATCGTGCTGCAGCTGCCGAAGGTCAACGCCTACACCGTGACGGGCCAGAGCCTCGAAGATCTCGCCAAGACGTACTCCAACGTCACGGCCGAGTCCCTCGCGGAGGCCAACAACGTGCCCGCCAACGCGGTGCTCCGCATCGGCCAGAACCTCCGGCTCCCCGACGACGCCTGGGGCAGCGCGCCGTCCGACGCCATCAACCCGGGTACCGCCTGTGTCCAGTTCGCGGTCCCCGACTCGACCTTCCAGACCCTGCCCGGCCTGGCGACTCCCGAGGCTGAGACCGAAAAGCCGACCCAGGCCGCAAACGAGGTCGTCATCACCGCGAACGCCAACGACTGGACCGTCACGGCCGATGGCACCGAGATGGAGCCGAACAAGGGGGTCGTCCTGGTCAAGGCCGGCAGCACCATCAACTTCGTGAACAAGACGGGCCTGCACACCATCGACGTGAACGGCGAAAAGCAGGGCGACGACTTCACGCAGGGCCAGACGCGGGAGGTCTCGTTCCCGACCGCCGGCGAGTACAAAATCACCTGCGAGTACCACCCGGCCATGCTCGCGACCGTCTTCGTCGAGTGACGCCGCGGCGTTAGGCACCATCCATGCGACGGCGGGCCTGTGGGCCCGCCGTTTCATTTGCCCCGCACCCGGTGCGAACTCGGTACTCGGTACTCGGCACTCGGCACTCGGACTCCCTTTCCCTCGCCTGCGTGTGGTCCCGGGTCGCGTTGACCCGTATTCCGGGGCTGTTTACGATCCGCGCACAGCTTGGTGGAACCCGGGCATTCGCCCGGGCGACGACGAAGGGGGATTGGATGCCAGCGCAAACTGGAAAGCGATATACCTGCCCCAAGTGCGGGTCCGAATTTATCGTCACCAAGGGTGGCGACGGCGAACTCACGTGCGGCGACACGCCGCTCGAACTCAAGAAGTAGGGAGGCGGCAGTGGCAGTTCAACTTGGTAAGCGCTACAAGGACGAGGCGACAGGTATCGAGCTGCTCGTCATTAAGCCGGGCAACTGCGAACTGAAGGTCAACGGCAAGGACATGGAGCTCATGCAGCCCAAGGTCCTGCCCTCGGCCGACTGAGGGCCTCGCCGCAGCCTGGCGCATACCGACCGGGGCCTCGCGCCCCGGTTTCGTTATCTCCCGAAGGAGGCCCCACGTGCCCGCCGATGCCTTCTGCCGCTCCGCCGGACCCGGCCGCTACATCCCCAACCCCATCGCGCGGGGCCCGTGGGACGCGAATTCGCTCCATGCCCGCGTCCTCGCGGCCGTCATCGCGCACGAGCTCGAAATCAACTGGGCCAGCGACGAGTTCCACTGCGCCCGGCTCACCCTCGATCTCTACCGCCTCCCCACCCTCGCCCCCGCCGAGGTCACGTCCAGGGCCATCCGCGACGGCAACCGCATCCGCGTCATCGAGCTCGAATACCACTCCCAGGGCACGTCCTTTGCCCACGCGACAGCCGTCCTCCTGCGCCGCACCACCAATCCGCCCGGCCAGCGCTGGAGCCCACCGAACTGGAACGCGCCGCACCCCGACACCCTCGAATCGGCGCACGCATCGCAGTCGTTGCGCGACTGGGAGCCCATGTGGGAGACGCGCCGCATCACCGCCTGGCAGGAGCGCATCGAGCAGCAGCAGGCCTGGTTGCGCGAAACCCGCCCCCTGCTCGAAGGCGTCGAGCTCACGCCCTTCGTGCGCGCCGCCTCCGCCGCCGACTGGACGAACCCCTTCGCCAACTGGGGCACCGAAGGCCTCCAGTTCATCAACGCCGACATCACCATGTACCTGCACCGCTACCCCGTCGGCGAGTGGATCGGCTTCGAAGTCGCATCCCACCATTCGCAGGACGGCATCGCCGTCGGCGACTGCACGATGTACGACCTCGAAGGGCCGATCGGCAAGAGCACCGTCTGCGCCGTTTCGAACCAGCGGCGCACCGGCTGATCGCTTGGTACGATTTCGGCGTGAGCTGGTACGAAATCGTCGAGACGCGCATCCAGGACGCCATCAGCGCGGGCAAGTTCGATAACCTGCCCGGCTCCGGCCAGCCGCTTCCCGACCGCCCGGAAGACCGCCTCGCGGGCGCGAACTGGGCCGGGAACAAGATCCTGCGCGACGCCGGCGCCCTCCCCCCGTGGCTGATGCTCGCTCGCGACATCGAAGACGCCGAGCGGGAGCTTGCGGCGCTCGAGGCCCGCTACGCCGCCCGCGTCGAGCTCGCCGCCAGCTCCGGCGATTGGGCCGCCCACGGCAAGGCCATCCGCCAGCTCGCCGAGACCATCGCCAGCAAGGCCCGCGCCCTTCGCCTGAAGCAGGACCAGTTCAACTACGACGCCCCCTCGATGCTCCTCGAACGCCCGGGTATCTGGGTCGACCGCCGGCTGGCTGCGCTCCGCGCCCATCTCGAACGCGCCGGCGCCCCGGCCGACCTCCTCGGCGTCGCCTGAGCAAAGGAGAACCATGGCACTTCGCGACCAGCTCCAGTCCGACCTCGCCACCGCCATGCGCGAACGCGACGAGACGCGCAAGTCGGTGCTCCGCATGCTCACCGCCGCCGTCCGCAATGCGGAAATCCGCACGCCGCCCGCGGGCGCCACCGACGCCGAGCTCGAGGAGATGGCGAAGCTGCCCCCGCTGGTCCTCGACGACGCCGAAGTGCAGGCGCTCATCCAGAAGCAGCTGAAGCAGCGCCGCGACAGCATCGAGCAATACCGCAAAGCCGGCCGTGAAGACCTCGCCGCGAAGGAGGAGGCCGAAGCCCAGGTGCTTGAGTCGTACCTCCCGAAGCAGGCCGGCCGCGCGGAGATCGAAGAGGCGGCGCGCAAGGTCATCGCCGAAACCGGCGCGAGCGGCCCCCGCGACATGGGGAAGGTGATGCCCGTTCTCGCGAAGCAGTTCGCCGGCCGCGCCGACGGCCGCACGATCAACGAAGTGGTCCGTGGGCTCCTCGGCGCCTGAGTCGAATTTCCGCGCCGTCCTGTTCGACTGGGATGGGACGCTCGTCCGCAGCGACGGCGCCTCGCCCGGCGCCGCCACCACCGCCAGCGTCGCCACCCTCCGCAACCACGGCCACGGGGTAACGATCGAGGCGTTCGAGGCCGCGCTCGCCGCCAGCCTGCCGCCCTATGTGCCCGGCGAGACCGTCAGCAGCCCGCGCCTCGATGCCGTCCTCGCGGCGGCCCTCCGCGCGCTCGGCGTCGAACCCGCCGCCGCGCTCATCGACGCCTGCTGCGACTGCTTCTGTGCCGCCGACTGTGCCGCCCAGCAGGCGTTCGACGACGCCCGCGCGATGGTCGCGTCGCTGCGCTACCGGGGGTACCGGCTGGCTGTCGTCTCGAACACGCTGTTCGGCGCCCGCCACTTCGAACAGCGGATCGCCGCGGCGGGCCTCGCGGGCTACTTCCACGCGGTGATCTGCTCCGCCGATGTCGGGTTCAGCAAGCCCCATCCCGCGCCCTACCGGGCCGCCCTCACAGTGCTCGGCCTCGAACCCGCCCAGGCGCTCTTCGTCGGCGACCGCGCCGACACCGATATCGCCGGCGCCGCCGCTGCGGGCATCCCCGCCGTGCTCCTCGACCGCAGCCGCGACGCGCCCGACCCTGCCGCGCGCGTCATCGACCGCCTCTCCGGGCTCACGGCGTATCTCGGTGAAGGCATTCGAACCTGAGCCATCCCGGATCGCCGCCTTTGGTATGCTCGACCTGACGCATGCTCCGCCGACGACCCGCGCCCGTTGTCACCCGCATCCAGGCCACCCTGTTCGGTCTAATGCTCGCGGCTGCCTCGGCGCTGCTCGTCATCCCCCTCGTGCCGGCCACACAGCAGGTGCACGAAGGCGAAGTCGCCGCCACCACCCTCACGGCCGAACGCGACGCCGAATACGAATCCGAAGCCCTCACCCAGCGCGCCCGCGATGAGGCCGCCCAGAAGGTCCAGCCGGTCCAGCTCCCGCCCGACCCCGCCATTCGCGACCAGAAGCTCGACCAGGTCGACCAGCTCCTCAACGACGTGCGGCTCATCCGCGGCCGCACCGAGCTCTCCGCCCAGCAGCAGCTCGCCGAGCTCGACCACATCCCCAACTCCGCGATGCTCAGCGACGTCGCCCGCCGCGACATCCTTGCGCTCGACCGCACGACGTTCGACGACTTCGCGGTCAAGCTGCGCGCCGCCGTCGCCGACATCCTCAACCGGCCCGTGGCCGAAGCCGGCATCGATGAGGCGGTCCAGAACTGGCTGGCGGGCCAGGGGCTGGTGAACTCCCAGGAAGCGACGGCCCTCCGCGAAACCCTGGAAGGCACGCCCGGCGCACCCGCCGAAAGCCGCCTCATCGTCCAGAACTTCCAGATCGACGAACAGGCGACCCAGGCGAAGAAGGACGCCGCCCGCGCGAACGTCACGCCAATCTTCCAGTACTACAGCAAGGGCCAGGTCATCGCGAACCAGGGCGAAATGTTGACCGCCTCCTCCATCGAGGCCCTCCGCGAGACGGGCTACATCGACGAGGGCTTCGACTACTACAAGGTCGCCGGCGGACTGCTGTTCGCGGCCGGTTTCGGCGCGCTCATCGGCGCCTACCTCTACCAGGTTCAGC
>JBLNCO010000246.1:0-3176 GCA_050260715.1 Hyphomicrobiales bacterium
CCCTCGGCCACGCCCGCCACCGATCCAACGCTCGCGCCTCTGCGGAGGCATCCTGCGACGGCCTCCGTAGAGCCTGTTGCAGAATGCGTGTCCTGGTGGTGTCCGTCGGGTGGTCGCGCGAGCATGGCTCATGGCCAAAGAGTTCCGTCCGGTGCGGCGCGATCAAGTGTTCTTGATGCCGCCGGATATGCGTGAGTGGCTCCCGTCGGATCACCTGGTGTGGTTCATTCTGGACACGCTGGAGGCGTTGGACCTGACCGGGCTCGAGGCCACTCGGCGACGCGGCGGGGTCGGCGCCGCCGGTTACGACCCGCGCATGCTGCTGGGGTTGTTGATGTATGGGTACTGCCGCGGGGTACGGTCCTCGCGTCAGATCGAGCGGCTGTGCGGCACGGACGTCGCGTTCCGGGTGTTGTGTGCCCAAGACGTCCCGGACCACTGCACCCTGGCCCGGTTCCGCGCGGACTGCCAGGAGGGGTTCACTTCGCTGTTCACGCAGGTGCTGATGATCGCCGGGCGTGCCGGAATGGCCCGGTTCGGGACGGTAGCGATCGATGGCACCAAGATCGCGGCGAACGCCTCGATCGACGCCAACCGGGGCCAGGAGTGGCTCGCGCGGGAAGTGGACCGGATGGTCACGGACGCCGAACAGGTCGACGCCCAGGAGGACGTGCTGTCGGCCCAAGGTCACGTACCTGCCGAGGGTGAGCGGCTTCCCGCGACACTTACCGACGGGAAGGGTCGCCGGGCACGAATCCGGGCAGCGGCAGCCGAGGTGACCAAGATCTTGGACCAGCAGACGCAGGCCGACCAGGTCAGGGATGCGGCAGCGCGTCAGCGACGGGAGCGCGCCGAGGCCGGTAAGTCGGTCATCGGGCGGATCCCGGCAGGACCGCACCGGCTCGCTGAGGCTCTCGCTCACTTGGATCGTGAAGTCACCCGGCAGCAGGCCAAGCTCGAGCATCGTGCCGCGATCCTTGCGGCGGGAAAGAAGCCGATGGGCGCACCACCGGTACCTGTCGAGGAACACTCGAGCGTCATCAGGGCCCGTCGCGCCGTGGAAGCCGCATTGGCCGCCGAGGCGGCCAACACTAGCCCGCCCTCGAGCCGGCGATCACGGACCAAGAAGCTGCCGAGGACCGTCGCGAACATTACCGACCCCTCCTCCCGCCTGATGCCGACCCGACGAGGTTTCCTGCAGGGCTACAACGCCCAGGTAGCCGTGACCAGTGACCAGATCATCGCCGCGGTCCAGGTCGGCCAATCCCCGAACGACATGGCCGCGTTCACGCCCATGATGAGCGCCGCCGAGTCCGCCGCACGGAACCTGCACGAGGTAACCGGTCGACCCGACCACACGATCGGCGTTGTGCTCGCCGATGCCGGCTACTGCAGTGACGCGAATCTGGCGTCGCCCGGCCCGGACCGGCTGATCGCGATCAGCAAGAACCGTGACCAGCTCAAGACCGCGCGTGAGCTCCCGCTCACGGGGCCGCCATGGGCGGGGGCCACCCCGAGGCAGGCGATGGAGCACCGCCTGCGCACCGTGGAGGGCGTGGCCTTATACAAGCGACGAGGAGCGACCGTCGAACCCGGGATCGGCAACCTCAAGAAGATCATCGACAGATTCTCCCGACGCGGACTTGACGCCGCGGCAAGCGAGCTACACCTGGCGGCAACGGCATTCAATCTCATGAAGATTCACCGATCAGCCCCCATAGGCTGACCCTCAAGGCGCCGCCAGCCCAGCAGATTCAGCCAGCCCCTCGGCCACGCCCGCCACCGATCCAACGCTCGCGCCTCTGCGGAGGCATTCTACGACGGCCTCCGTAGTCCAGGAACGGGATGAACTCCTCCCATGCGTTGCGCCACAGCCGGATGATCGCCGGATAACGCGTCCCCCACTTGGCGTCGAGGTCGTCCAGGGCAGCGGCGGCGGCGTCAGCGTTGACGGCGGTGTAGATCGGCTTCAAATCTCGGCTCAGCCCGTCCCAGTACTTCTTGGAGGCGAACCTGAAGGAGTTGCGGATCAGGTGAATCAGACAGGTTTGCACGATCGTGGACGGCCACACCGCGTTGACACTGTCGGGCAGGCCTTTCAAGCCGTCGCAGACCAGGAAGAACACATCAGCGACACCCCGGTTGCGTAGCTCGGTCAGTGCCGCCATCCAAAACTTGGCCGACTCCCCGCCGCCGTCGCCGAACCACATGCCCAAGATGTCCTTGTGGCCTTCCAGGTCGACCCCGATCGCGGCATAGACGGGCCGGTTAGCGACTTGGCCGTCGCGGACCTTGACGTTGATCGCGTCCAGAACCACCGCGGCGTAGATGCGCTCCAACGGCCGGCTGGTCCAGGCTTGCATCTCCTCCACCACCCGGTCGGTGATCCGGGAGATGGTGTCCTTGGAGACCTGGGCGTCATAGATCTCGGCGAAATGCGCCGCGATATCGCCGGTGGTCAAACCGCGGGCATACAACGACAAAACGATCTCATCGATGCTGGACAACCGCCGTTGCCGCTTGGCCACAATCACCGGCTCGAAGCTGCCGGCGCGGTCCCGCGGCACCTCGATAGCGACCTCACCAGAGTCGGTCAACACCGTCTTGGCGCGCTTCCCGTTGCGAGAGTTGCCCCGGTTCCGCCCGGCCGGATCGTGCCTGTCATAGCCCAGATGCTCCGCCATCTCCTCCTCCAAGGCGGTCTCCAGCACCGTCTTGGTCAATGCTTTCAACAACCCGCCCGGACCGGTCAACGCGACCCCTTGGGCGCGGGCCTGCCGGACCAATTCTTTGGCCGCGGCCAGCTCCTCAGCAGACGGCGGATCAGCCGGATCCTTCGATGATGGTGGATTCACGCCCACCAGTGTTTCGGTCATAGCGACCCTTCCCCGCCAAGCCGTAGCTCAGCGTGTTGGGCCACTTACACCGTTCATCAGACAGTCCCGGACCCACCAGCTAACTTTCTTGCAGATTGGCAATGGGTTTGTCGTGAGGTGTGACGGTTCCGGCGGTGCCGTCAACGGTCACCAGCTGCCCTGAATGCAGGCGCACGGTGGCGTCACCGGTGCCGACGACGGCGGGGATGGCGTACTCGCGTGCGACGAGGGAAGCGTGCGCGGCGAGGGTGCCGCCGTCGGTGACAACGGCGGCCGCTCGGGCGAACAGTGGCGTCCATG
>JBLNCO010000247.1:0-7177 GCA_050260715.1 Hyphomicrobiales bacterium
GGAACAGCTTCCCGACGAGGACGATGAGTTCGCGAATATGGTCAACGCGGACGAATTCCCCACCCTCGACGCGCTCAGGCAGCGCATCCGCGACGACCTCCAGAAGACGCTCCAGGAGAACGCGGACGCGAAGTTCCAGAACGAAGCCATCGAAAAGCTCGTTGCGGGCGCCACGCTCGAATATCCGCGCGTGCTGGTGGACCGCGAGATCGACCATATCGTCTCCGAGACCACGGGGAGCGACCGCCAGGGCTATCTCGCCTACCTCCAGCGCATCGGCCGCAGCGAGCAGGAGTTCCGCGAGCAATTCCGCGAGTCGGCCGAAGAGCGTGTTCGCCGCTCGCTTGCCATTTCGCAGCTCGCCGTCGACGAGAACATCGAGGTGACCGACGCGGACGTTGAAGCAGAGCTTGATCGCCTGAGCGCTCCCCTCGGAGAGGAGGCCGAGCGCTTCAAGCAGCTCTTCGCGACCCCCGATGGGGTAGCGACAATCCGCCGGAATCTTGTTAGTCAAAAGACACTCGCGCGGCTGAGCGCCATCGCTTCGGGCGAAGCAGGCGACTCCACCGTGAGCGAGAAGCCCGAACCGGAAACAGGACCGGCGGAGGCGGAGGAGGAACCCGCGTGAATCAGCCCCCAATTCACCCGCTCGTGCGCGACGTCATCCCGACGGTCATCGAGAGCGGCCCGCGCTCGGAACGCGCCTTCGACATTTTTTCGCTTTTGCTCAAGGAACGTATCGTCTTCCTCGGGACACCTATCGATGATCAGATAGCGAATCTCATCGTGGCTCAGCTGCTCTTCCTGCAGCGCGAGGACCCGGAACGGGACATCAGCATGTACATCCATTCCCCCGGCGGCGTCATCTCCGCCGGCCTCGCGATCTACGACACCATGCAGCTCATCGAGCCCGACGTTTCGACCATCGCTGTCGGCCAGACCGCCTCGATGGCGACGGTGCTCCTCTGCGCCGGCGCCGCCGGGAAGCGCTACGCCCTGCCCAACGCAACCGTGCATATGCACCAGGCGCTGGGTGGTGCGCGCGGCCAGGCGACCGATATTGAGATTGCGGCGAAGGAAATACTTCGCAACAACGAGATCATCCGGAATATCATCGCGAAGCACACAGGTCAGCCGGTCGACCGCATCCAACGCGACTTCGACCGCGACTTCTACCTGGATGCCCAGGGCGCGAAGGACTACGGCATGGTCGACGAACTCCTTTCGCGTCCCGAAGACGCGCCTAAGAGCTAACCGGGGGGACAGCGCTTTGGCCGGAAACCGAACGAACCGCGTGCAGTATCACTGCTCGTTCTGCGGAAAGAACCAGGACCAGGTCCGCCGCCTCATCGCGGGCCCGGGAGCCGTCTACATCTGCGACGAGTGCGTGGACCTCTGCCGTGAGATCATCGATGAGGAAACCGGCGGCCACACGCCGGCAGCTACCCCCAAGGGGGCTCCCGCCGGCGCTCAGCGCGTCCCTCCACCGCGCTTCATCTACGACCACCTGAACGAGTACGTGGTCGGCCAGGAGCAGGCGAAGAAGGTCCTCTCCGTCGCCGTCTACAACCACTACAAGCGCATCGGCGCCGCCCAGGACAGCGACATCGAGCTCGAGAAGTCGAACATCCTGCTCGTCGGCCCCACCGGCGTCGGGAAGACCTACCTCGCCAAGACGCTCGCAAAGCTGCTCGATGTGCCGTTCTCCATCGCCGACGCGACCGCCCTCACCGAAGCCGGCTACGTGGGAGAAGACGTGGAGAACATCCTCCTCCACCTCATCCAGGCCGCCGACTTCGACATCCAGAAGGCCGAGCGCGGCATCATCTACATCGACGAAATCGACAAGATCGCGCGCAAGGGCGACAACCCCAGCATCACGCGCGACGTCTCGGGCGAAGGGGTCCAGCAGGCGCTCCTGAAGATCATCGAAGGGTCCGTCGCGAACGTGCCCCCGCAGGGCGGCCGCAAGCACCCCCACCAGGACTTCCTGCAGATCAACACCCAGAATATCCTGTTCATCTGCGGCGGCGCCTTCGAAGGCCTCGAAAACCACATCGAAAAGCGCCTCACCCACGACCACGTCCGCATCGGCTTCCGCGCCGAGCGCGGCTTCCGCGGGACGCAACGCCGCGACGAGCTCCTCTCGCACGTCACCCACGACGACCTGCTCGAATTCGGCCTCATCCCCGAGTTCGTTGGCCGCCTGCCGATGGTCGTTGGCCTGCAGTCGCTCGATGAGGCCGCGCTGGTGCGTATCCTCACCGAGCCCAAGAACGCGCTCATCAAGCAGTACCAGCGCTATTTCGCGATGGACGGCGTCGAGCTCGTGTTCACCGACGACGCCCTCAAGGCCGTCGCCCAGCAGGCCATCAAGCACAAGACCGGCGCCCGCGGCCTGCGCACTGTCCTCGAGGACTGCCTGATGGAGGTCATGTACGACATCCCCAGCCGCGGCGACGTCAAGAAGTGCGTCGTCAGCGCGGAGAGCATCACCAACGGCCAGCGGCCGCTCCTGCTGACCCGCGGCGGCCAGGCGATCGATATCGACGCCCCCGCCGAGGAACCGCGCAGCGAATCCGCCTGAACCGTTCGCATGGGAACTCCGAACGGGCCGGGAAACCGGCCCGTGTCGTTTTGTCCCGAACCTCGCGCCGCGTTCCGGTGGGGCGGCCGCGGGTGTAGAGTGCTCGCCATGTCAGCGATTGCCCAACACGATGCCATGGTCGCCGCCTACAACGCCCAGCGCGCGGCAGTCGCCGGCGAATCGGGCGACATCTGGACGGGCGCGCTCGCCAATCGCTTCCGCGAGGACCCCCGCCGCGAGCTCGACCCCTCCGTCGCCGCCATCGCCGGCCTCCTGCGCCCCGACGACGTGTTCGTCGACGCCGGTGGCGGCGCGGGACGCGTCAGCCTGCCGATGGCCCTCCGCTGCCGCCAGGTCCTGAACGTCGACCCCTCGGAGGGCATGCGCGAGGTGTTCGAGTCCGTCCGCGCCGAGGCCGGCATTGAGAACGCGCAGTACATCAAGGCGAACTGGCTCGACGCGGAGGGCATCGAGGGCGACGTCGCGCTCGCCTGCCACGTCACCTACTTCGTGCCCGACATTCGCACCTTCATCGAAAAGCTGACGGCGGCGGCACGCCGCACCGCGGCGGTGATGGTCTACAGCGTCCCGCCCCCGAATTCGAGCGCCGACCTCTTCCTGCTCGAGCACGGCCAGCAGCAATCGCTCGTGCCCGGCCACGACGTCCTGGTGCCGGTGCTCTGGGAGATGGGCTACCTCCCCGAGATTCGCGTGCTGCCGCTCCTGCGCGAAGGGGGCGGCGGCAGGTACATGGGCGTCTTCCCGACGAAAGAGGCCGCGATCGATTCGCTCAAGATGGCGCCCGGCCGGCGCCCGGCCGACGAGCCGCCGCCGTACGCCGCCGGGCACTTCGACGAGCTCTTCGTGCAGCGCGACGGTGGCTGGGTCCGCCGCCCCAGCGCCGATGCCCGGCCGTTGCTTATCACCTGGCAGCCCTGACGCCCGTTTACGCCTGCCCGCCCGGCGCCACAGCCGCGTACCGGGTTCGCCCACGCGCGCTGCGCGGCCGCCCGGCCCGTGGCAGAATGTCCGAACCGCGACCCGGAGGTACCGTCATGCTCTCGTATGTCGACCGCGTGCAACTCGTCGTCCCCGACCGCCGCGAGGCCGTTCGCACCTGGCAGGACCTGTTCGGCGCCGAACAGGTGGGCGAAGACGGTACCCGCGTGCTCAACGCGCATCGCACCACGGTGCAGGCGGGTACGAGCCTCTTCGAGTTCCTCGAACCCGCCGGGCCGGGCCCCGCGAAGGATTTCGCCGACCGCTGGGGCAGCGGGCTCTTCGGCGCAGGGTTCAGCACCCCCGACCTGCGCCAGATGGCCCGGCACCTCGGCTCGCACCAGGTGGAGTACCACGACGAGCGCGACGCGCTCTACATAAGCGGCAACCAGACGCACGGCATGCCCACGGTCATCAGCCAGGATGTCCGCCGGGAGCCCGTCGGACATATTCGCCACCTGTACGAGGTCACGAACCCCGTCGCCGACTGGCAGGACACCGCTGCGCTCTACACCCGCATCTTCGGCCTCGACCCCACCCGCTACTGCCCCATCAAGAGTTCCCTCTACGGCTACGAAGGCACACTCACCCTCTTCGACCCGCCGAATCGCCTCGACCGCATCGAGATCACGCAGACCTCCGGCGATGGCGCCATGGACCGCTTCTTCCGCCGCCGCGGGCCCTCGCTCTACATGTGCTACATCGAAACCGACGACGTGGCGGGGCTCGCCGAGCGCCTTCGCGCCCGTGGCGCACGCTTCGCCCAGAGCGAAGACCGCCCCGCCGACGCCGGGCTTTTCATCCACCCGACGGCGCTCCACGGGATGCTCATGGGCGTGAGCCGCACGAACTACGCCTGGGTCTGGTCGGGCCACCCGGAGCTCGCCGGAGCGGGCGCGGAAGAGTACCGCGCCCACTGACCGTCACCTGCTCGCGGCCATCACGACCAGGGCCGTCACCACGAAACCAACGACGGCCATCAGGATCTGTGGGTCCGTGAACAGGATGCGGTCGGGCGCATCGGTGCGCCGTTCGCCGTTGAGCAACAGCAGGTACCGGAACAGGGCGAACGCCACGAACGGCAGCGTCAGCGCCATTGTGCCGTTCTCCGGCACGTTCACCGACTCGATCGTGTAGAGTGCGTACGAAAGCAGCGCACTCGCCGCGCTAATGGTCAGCAGCTGGTCGAGGACGTTCCCGCTGTAGTGGCGAAGCGCCGCCCGGTGCGCGGCCGCGTCGGCGCCCAGCTGGCGGTATTCGGCCCAGCGCTTCGAGCTGGCGAAGAAGAACGCACCGAAGCTCGTGCAGACGTACAGCCACGGGCTGATGTCGACATCGATGACCAGGGCTCCCCCCACGGCCCGCGCCACCACCCCACCGACGAGGATGATCACGTCGAGGATCGCCACTTCCTTCAGCCCGAGCGAATACAACGCCATGCCGGCGGTGTAGCCCAGCAGCACGAGCCCCGCAATCAGGTTCAGGGCACACGCCAGCGGGATCGCCACCACCACTAGCGCAATGGCCGCCGCCTTCGCCGTGCCGACGGGCAGCTCGCCGCTGGCGATGGGCCGGAAGCGCTTGCGCGGGTGGATGCGGTCCGCCTCGCGGTCGAGGATGTCGTTCAGGAGGTACGTCGCGCTCGCTGCCAGGCACCAGAGCGCGAAGAGCGCCATGTTCCGCCAGAGCAGCGGCCACCAGCTCCCGGCGTCGCCGGGCGTCCAGTCATCGCCGGCGCTGAACACGAAGGCGGCGAACACGATCACGTTCTTCGGCCACTGGTACGGGCGCATCGCCGTCACGAGCGGCCGCAGGGCCAGCGTGCTCGTCCCAGCCGCGGCGCTCGTTTCGGTCACGCTGGCTCCCGTGTGATGTCGGCCCACTGGCCGTTGATAGCGGCGACCAGTGCCCCGGTCTCGGCTTCGAAGACCGTGTTTCCGCTGCCCGCCGCCGCCCACACGCGGTCGAAGCGCCGTAGGCTCTCGTCGGCGACCACATCCGAGGGCGACCGCTGTCCCACCGGCGCCACGCCGCCGATCGGATACCCGGTGTGCTCCATCACCTCGTCCGGCGTGCCCATCTTCAGCTTCTTGCGGCCCACGCCCACCAGCGAGGCCAGCTTCGACGTGTCGGCCTGGCGGTCTCCCGCGACGAGCACCGTTGTCGGCCGGCCATCAGCGAGGAAGAAGAGCGTTTTCACGATCTGCCCGAGCTCGCAGCCCACCGCCGCCGCCGCGTCCGCCGCGGTGCGCGTGCTCGCATCGAACTCGATGATCTCCGCTGGCAGCCCCAGCTCCTTCAAGGCCAACCGAACCCGTTCCTGTGCTTCCACGCACTCAGCCTACCGAATCGCCGGTTTCGCAGCACGAAAGGAACACGCGTGATGCATAGCCGCAAGCGTTGCGAGCGCGACACGTCCCGCCCTTGCCGCCGCCCCCGCTGCCACCCTACCCTTCGCCCATGCCGCGCGTTCGAGCCGACCAGCTCCTTGTCCAGCGCGGGCTCGTCGAGAGCCGCGAGCGCGCGCAACGGCTCATCATGGCCGGCCGCGCGCGCGTCGGCACGTCCGTGCTCGTGAAGCCCGCGACCCTGCTCGACGAATCCGCCGACATCGCGCTCATCGAGCCCGAGCGCTACGTGAGCCGTGGCGGCTACAAGCTCGAAGCCGCGTTCGACGGGTTCCCCATCGAGGTCACCGGCTTCAGGTGCCTCGACCTCGGCGCTTCGACCGGCGGGTTCACCGATTGCCTGCTGCAACACGGGGCCGCCTCCGTGCTGGCCATCGATGTCGGCCGCGCCCAGCTCCACCAGAAGCTCCGCGACGACCCCCGCGTGACGCTCATGGAGCACACCAACGCCCGCGAACTCCCGGACCTGCCTCCGGTCGATTTCTTCGTCGCCGACCTGTCGTTCATTTCGCTGCGAAAGGTGCTGCCGTCGGTGGCAGCGCACGTCCCGCCGGGCACGCAGGGCGTCGTGCTCCTCAAGCCCCAGTTCGAAGCCGGCCGCGCCGATGTGCCACGCGGCGGCGTCATTCGCAACCCGGCGGTGCGGCAGCGCGTGCTCGAAGAGTTCGTCGCCTGGGCAGGCGAGCACGGATGGGCCGTGCAGGGCACAATGGAGTGCCCCGTCCACGGCAGCGACGGGAACGTCGAGTACCTCCTGCTCCTCGCGGCGCCGGAGGGCGGGAGCGCTTCGTGCTAAACAAGGCGGTCATCCTCCATCATCCCCACAGCGAAGGCGCAGCCGCGCTCGCGCGCCAGCTCGACCACGAGTTTCGCCGCCGCCAGGTCGAATCGGCGGTCTCGGGTGTGTGGGCCCCGGGTGCGGGCGACCTCCTGCCCGGCGCCGGGATCGTCATCTGTATCGGCGGCGATGGCACCGTGCTCCGCGCCGCCCGCCTCGCCGTGAAGGAAGCGCCGCCCCTGCTCGGGATAAACATGGGCCGTCTCGGCTTCCTCACCGACATGAGCCCCCGCGACTTCTACAACCAGTTCGAACGCGTCCTCGCCGAAGACTGGCGCGTCGAAGAGCGGCTCATGGTCCGCGCCGACCTGTTCAACGGCGACGAAGCCCCGCGCGAATTCCACG
>JBLNCO010000248.1:0-3259 GCA_050260715.1 Hyphomicrobiales bacterium
GCCGGCGAGCGGTTCGGGGACGAGGGCGGCGACCACAACGATGGTCGAGCCGGCGGGGATACGGGCGCTCTCCCGCATGATGGCGCCGGCGAGGTCGCCCATGGTCAGGGGCTGGATGACGGCGAGCGCTTCGAGGACGCGTGTGAGCTGGTCGCGAGCGCGGGAGGGCGCGAGGCGGATCGGGCGGTCGGCGTCGGGGAAGGAGCCGTTGGCGAGGAGGCCGACGGCGTAGCGCTGCCCGGCAGCCCAGACGGCCACGGAAGCCGCGGTCGAAACGGCCCGTTCAAGCTCATCCTTGAGGTAGCCCTCCCAGGCATGCTCGAGGGTGTCGATATTGAGCGCGATGTAGAGCTGGCGGGTGGCGGAGGGCTCGTAGACGCGCGACATGAGCTCGTTGCTGCGGGCCGTCGCCTTCCAGTCGATGCGCTTGAGGGGGTCGCCGGGGCGGTATTCGCGAAGGCCGGCGATGCGCAGGGGGTCTTCGAAGATGCGCGAGCCACCCTTGCGTTCGCCGAAGGGCCGTTCGGCGGGGAGGCCGAGCTCTTCCATGGTGAACACGCGCGGGAAGATGAGCATGTGCTGGACATCGTCGTCCTGCTGCTGGCCCGGGAAGATGCCGAACAGGTCGGCGGAGCGGACGGTGGCGGGCCCGACCTGGTGGTAGCCACGCGTGGAAGCGACGAGCGAGAGGTCCCAGCGGCGCTTTTCGTACCAGCCAATCGCGCCGCGGCGGACGAGCCAGCTGAGCCCGGGGACGGCGGCCGCGGCGAGCGTTTCGCCCTTGATCGCAAGAGGGTCGGCCATGGCGAGGCGCCACTCGTACCAGGGCAATGGAAGCGCCTTCCGGTTTTCGAATTCGATGCTGAGCGGCACCTCCTCGCCGATGAAGGCGCGGCGTTCGGCGGGTTTGCGGCGGAGGCTCACGCGGTCGAACAGGTGGCGGCGCCAGAAGCGGCTGACTCCGCCAATGAGGAGCACGACGAAGCCGACGGCGCTGATGGCCGGCTCGGACGCGCCGAACCCGACGAGGATGAGCAGCGGTCCGATGAGCAGCCAGGCGTCGCGGAAGGGCATCAGGAATCGATGGGCACGGGTACGCGTGCGAGGATTTCGGCGAGAAGCTCTTCGGCTTCGCGACCGCGAAGGCGTGCCTGGGTGGAGAGAATCAGGCGGTGGGGCAGGACGTATGGCGCCATCTGCTTGACGTCGTCAGGGAGGACGAAGTCGCGGCCAGAGATGGCGGCAAGGGCGCGAGCGGCGCGGAAGAGGGCGAGGCTCGCGCGGGGGCTCGCGCCGAGTTCGAACGCGGGGTCTTCGCGGGTGGCGCGGACGAGCTGGACCGCGTAGCGGCGCACGCCCGGGTCGACGTGGAGCGCGCGAAGGGCCTCGGCGAGGCGAACGAGCTCGGCGGCTTCGATGACCGGTTCGAGGTCGTCGAGGGGGTTCGCGGATTCGAAGCGTTCGAGGATCTGGTCCTCGGCGTCCTCGTCGGGGTAGCCCAACTTTAGCCGCAAGAGGAAACGGTCGAGCTGGGCTTCGGGCAGGGGGAACGTGCCTTCGAGCTCGACGGGGTTCTGGGTGGCGAGGACGAGGAACGGCCGCGGCAGGCGGGTCGTGACGCCTTCGACCGTGAGCTGGCGCTCCTCCATCGCCTCGAGGAGGGCTGCCTGGGTACGGGGAGTCGCGCGGTTGATCTCGTCGGCGAGCACCACCTGGGCGATGAGGGGGCCCTCGCGGAAGGCGAATTCGCCGAGCTTCTGGTTGTAGTAGTTGATGCCCGTGATATCGGAGGGCATGAGGTCGGGGGTGAACTGGATGCGGCGGAAGGTGCAGCCGAGGGAACGGGCGATGGAGCGCGCGAGAGTGGTCTTGCCGGTGCCGGGGACGTCCTCGAGGAGGATGTGACCCTCGCAGAGGAGGGCGACGAGGGCGAGCCGGACCACATGGTCGTTGCCGACGATGACGCGCTGGATGCTCGCCTGTAAGCGGGCTGCGGTGGCATGGATGAGGTCGACATCCGCCTGCGAGAGGCGGGATTGCTGGGCAGTAGACACGCTCCCTCCGTGATGCGGCATCGTACGGCACGGGGAGCGGCGCCGCGAGTACCTCCGGCGAGTACCAAGTACCGAGTGCCGAGTACCGAGGGGAGAGTGCCCGGTACCCGGGGCCCGGTGCCCGGGGCGTGGGCCGGCTGGGAGCGAACACAGCGGTTGCCGCGGCGCCGGGCCCATGTCAGAGCCGCGACCGTCAGGGAGCGTCCGGGGGGCGATTAACGATTGGTACCGAGTACCGAGTACCGAGTACCGAGTACCGAGGGGAGAGTGCCCGGCGCCCGGTGCCCGGGCCCGGGGGCATGGGCCGGCTCGGGTGCTGTGGGCGGGGGTGGACTAGACTCGGGGTGTGACTGCGTTGCGCCGGGTTTCGATGGCCTACAACAACGTGTATGTGGTCGATGGGTCGGAGGGGCGCGTCCTTATCGATACGGGGCCGGATTACCGGGGGGCGCGCGAGGTGCTGGAGGCGGAGCTCGCGGACGGGTTGCCGGAGGTGGTGATCGCGACCCACGGGCATCATGACCACGCGGGCCTGGGGCGGTGGTGGCAGGCGCGGGGGGCGCCGGTCGCGATTGGCGCAGCGGACCGCGCATCGGCGATGCGCCCGCACCTGCTCGATGACGGCGAGTTCGCGGCCATGCGGGCGTACGTGGAAGGCACCGGGGCGCCGGCAGAGGTGGTGGCCGAGGCGGTGGCGGGGCTCGAGCGCCGCCGGTCGTGGACACGATTGGTGGCGACGAAGCCCGACTATCCACCCGCGGGACGGGTGCCGCGGTGGCCGACGGGGCTTCGCTACGAGGCGTTCGAAGCGGCGCAGGCGGTGGCCGGTGATACGCCGGTTGCGGGCGTCGAGGTGTGGGTATGCCCGGGGCACACGCCCGGGAACCTGGTGGTCATCGAACCGAACGAGGGCTGGCTCTTCTCGGGCGACCAGCTCCTCCCGGACATCACGCCGACGCCGGGGATCCAGTTCGTGGCGGTGGGCGAAGGGTACGAGCGGTTCCCGAGTCTGCCGGCGTTCGTGCGGTCGCTCAAACGGCTACAGGGCCGGGACTTCGGGCGCTGCTTCCCGGGTCACGGCGAGCCCTTCGACGATGTACGCGGCCGGATCGCGGCGAACCTGGGGGGCATCCATGCGCGAAGCGAGCGGGTGCTGGCAGAGCTGCGCACGGGCGGACCGGGGACGGTCTATGGGCTCGGGCAGC
>JBLNCO010000249.1:0-3893 GCA_050260715.1 Hyphomicrobiales bacterium
GACGTAACGCCGGTTCGCGCCGCGCCCTTCCGGTGTAGACTCGGAAGCCCGGACATATGTTCACGCATCTACACGTTCATACCGAGTATTCCCTCCTCGACGGCATGTCGAGGGTGGCGCCGCTCATGGACCGCGTGAAAGAGCTCGGCATGGAAGCGGTAGCCATGACCGACCACGGCGCCCTCTACGGCGCGATCGATTTCTACCGCGAAGCGACCGCCCGGGGCATCAAGCCCATTATCGGCGTCGAGGCGTACGTCGCGCCGAACAGCCGCTTCGGCCGCGAACGCGCCGATACCTCCCCCTACCACCTCGTGATGCTCGCCCGGAACATGGAGGGCTACAAGAACCTCATCGCCCTCGTCACCAGGGCGAACCTCGAGGGGTACTACTACAAGCCCCGCATCGACCGCGAACTGCTCGAACAGCACAGCGGGGGGCTCACGGCGCTCAGTGGCTGCCCTTCGTCCGAGTTCCACCGGCGGATCCAGGAGGGCGACCGCGAGGGCGCGATCGCGGTCGCGAAGTGGCACCGCGAGGTGTTCGACGGCCACTACTACCTCGAAGTGCAGGACCACGGCGACGAGAAGTTCACGCGCCTGAACCCGGTCATCGCCGACATCGGCCGCGAGCTCGGCATCCCGGTGGTCGCCACGAACGACAGCCACTACACCTTGCCGGAAGAAGCCGACGCGCACGACACGCTCCTCTGCATCGGCACGAACGCGACGGTCGACCAGCAGGACCGGTACAGGTTCGAAGGGCACGGCTACCACGTGAAGAGCGAGGCCGAGATGGCCGCGCTCTTCCCCGACAACCCGGAGTTCCTTTCGAACACCCAGCTGGTCGCCGACGAAATCGACCTCGACCTCCACTTCGACCGCCAGCTCCTGCCCGAACCGCCGGTGCCGCCCGGCCGCACGAGCGAGGACTACCTCGCGGAGATCTGCAACCAGGGCCTCCGCCGCCGCTTCGACGACGTGACGCCCGAACTCCAGCAGCGCCTCAACTACGAGCTCGATGTCCTCCGCCAGACCGGCTTCACGGACTACATGTTCGTCGTGAAGGAAATCGCCGACTACGCGCGAAGGTCGGGCATCCGCATGGGCGTTCGCGGGTCGGCGGCGGCGTCGCTCGTGCTCTACACGCTCGGCGTGACCGATATCGACCCCGTGGCCAACCGCCTCGTCTTCGAACGCTTCCTGAACCTCGAACGGCGCGAAATGCCCGACGTCGACTTCGACTTCGAAGACGAACGCCGAGACGAGATGATCCGTTTCGCCTACGACCACTACGGGCACGACCGCGTGGCCCAGATCATCACGTTCGGGACGCTCGGTGCGAAGGCGGCAATCCGCGACGTCGGGCGCGCGCTCGGCATCTCCTACGGCGACACGGACCGCGTCGCGCGGCTCATCCCGAACGCGCTTCACATCACCCTCGAGGAGGCGCTGGAGCAGTCGCAGGAGCTGAAGGAAGCGGTCGAAACCGACCCGCGCGTGCGGCGCCTGTTCGAGACGGCGCGCAAGCTCGAGGGTGTCGCCCGGCACGCGAGCACCCACGCGGCGGGCGTCGTCATCTCGCGCGACCCGCTCATCGACCATGTGCCGCTGCAGCGCCCCAGCCGCGGCGACGAGACGAGCATTCCCACCACGCAGTTCGCCATGGAGCAGGTCGCGAAGATCGGCCTGCTGAAGATGGACTTCCTCGGCCTTTCGAACCTGACCATCCTCGGCCGGGCCGTCGACCTGATCCGCGAGACCACCGGCGACGAAGTGGACCTGCTGAAGATCCCCGACGGCGACCCGAAGACGATGGAGATGCTCGGGAAGGGCGAGACGTTCGGGGTGTTCCAGCTGGAATCGGGCGGGATGCGCCGCTACATCCAGGAGCTGCGGCCGACCAACATCGCCGACCTCTGCGCCATGGTCGCCCTCTACCGGCCGGGCCCGATGGAACAGATCCCGACGTTCATCAAGTCCAAGCACGGCGAGATCGCTATCACCTACCCGCACCCGGACCTCGCGAACATCCTCGACGAGACGTACGGCGTCATCGTCTACCAGGACCAGGTGCTGCTCATCGCGCGGCAATTCGCGGGCTACTCGCTCGGCCAGGCCGACATCATGCGGAAGGCCATGGGCAAGAAGAAGGCCGAGATCATGGCCGAGGAGAAGGGCCGCTTCGTCGAAGGCGCGATGGCGAACGGCTACTCCCGCGAGGACGCCGAGTCGGTCTTCGCGCTCATCGAGCCCTTCGCCGGCTACGCCTTCAACAAGGCGCACAGCTGGTGCTACGGCAACATCGCCTACCAGACGGCCTGGCTGAAGGCGAACTACCCGGTGCAGTACATGTGCGCCGTGCTCCAGGGCACGCGCAGCGCGCCTGACCCGTTCGAGCGCATCGCCGCCGCAGTCGCCGAATGCACGCGCCTGGGCATCGAAGTGCTCCCACCCGACATCAACCGCAGCGGCGAGGGCTTCTCGGTCGAGCGCCGGGAAGACGGATCGCTCGCCATCCGCTTCGGGCTCGGCGTGGTGAAGAACGTGGGTTCGGCCGCGGTCGAGGGCATCGTCAGCGCCCGCGAGAAGGGCGGCCCATACCGCGACATCGAGGACTTCTGCAAGCGCGCAGACCTCTCGTCGGCGAACAGCCGCGCGCTCGACAGCCTCATCCGGGCCGGCGCGTTCGACCTGCTCGGCGACCGCGGTGCGCTCGCCTTCAACGTCGAACGCATCATGAACTTGGCGCGCCGCGAACGGGAGCTGCGCGAAAGCGGCCAGGCGACCATGTTCGACCTCTTCGGCAGCCAGGTCGATACGCCGCTGCCGGCGCTCGAGCTCGAAGGCGGGCCCGCCAGGCGCGAGGACCTGCTCGCGTGGGAGAAGGAGCTGCTGGGCGTCTACGTGTCGGAGCACCCGTTCCGGGCCGCCGCCCACGACCTCGCGCGGTACACGAGCCACTCCCTCTCGGACCTCAACCTCGAGATGGCCGGCCAGACCGTGACCGTCGCGGGCATGATCAACCGCGTCCAAGCGCGCACCACGCGGGACGGGCGCAAGTTCTACATCGTCGATATCGAAGACCTCTCCGGGTCGGCCGAGATCACGGTCTGGAGCGACACGATCGAGCTCACCGGCGAGCAGCTCTGGGCCGAAGGGCAGGTGCTGCTCCTGTCGCTGGAGTGCCGCGAACGGGGCGACCGGCTGTCGCTGAGCGTGCGGAAGGCCGCGCCATACGACCGCTCGGAGGGGACGGTGGTTGGCTTTGCAGCCGACCAGTGGCAGGTCGAGCAGCCACGCACCCGCCGGCAGGAGCGGCAGCCGGCCCAGCCGCCAGCCGGCGCGGCCAACGGCACGTACGCGGCGAACGGAAACGGCCGTCCGCCGCACGCAAATGGTCATGCGAATGGCCACGCGAACGGCCACGCCACGAACGGGGCCACCGCCGAAGCCTCGCGGCCGGGCGTTTCGCCGCCAGTGAACGGCGAAACCGCGCGTCTTGTGGTGTCGGTCTACGAAACCGAAAACGTGGCCGCGGACGAGGCCCTCCTGAAGGCGGTCGTCGGCATCCTCCGCGATAACCCCGGCAACGACGAGGTGCGGCTCGTCATCCACGACGGCGAGGGGAACGACATCGAGTTCGACCTCCCGCGGGCTGCCGCCACGGAAGAGCTCGCCCGCACCCTGCGCGCCATCCTCCGCCAGAACGGCAACGTGCGCGTCACGGGGAACCGCATGGTCGCGGCGTAGGCGCCGCGGTCCGTCGCGGCCACACGAACGCAACGCCGTTCCGTTCGGCCACCCCAGGAGCCGCGCCCCTCTGTGGGCGCATGACCGACACGCGCATCCCATTCTTGGGCACCCCCGTCCCGGGCGCCGGAGCGCGCGCGC
>JBLNCO010000250.1:0-9031 GCA_050260715.1 Hyphomicrobiales bacterium
AAGTGCGCGTAGGGGATGCCGCCGGCGCGGTCGAGGTCCATCGTCTCACGGATGTAGTCCCAGCCCTTGTTCTCCTCGCCGAGCAGCCGGGACCTGGGAGCAAAGACGTTGTCGTAGTAGGTGGCGCCAACCTCCTGGCCGGCGAGCGTCTTGTTGTGGGTAATCGTCAGCCCTTCGGAGTTGGCATCCACGAGGAAAATGCTGATGCCCTTGCGAATCGGCGCCTCAGGATCGGTCCGCACCGCGAGGAACATGACGTCGTCGGGCTGCGGGTGCCCATAGAGCTTCTGCCCGTTGATGATGTAGCCATCCCCCTGGCGGACGGCTCGGGTCTGGAGGTTCGCGAGGTCGGAACCGGTCTCCGGCTCGGTGAAGCCGAGCACGAAGTCGATCTGGCCCTCCTGCATCTTGGGGAGGAACTCGTTCTTCGCTTCGTCGCTTGCGTACTTGATCAGCAGTGGGCCGAGAACGATCACGTTGTAGAGCGAGATCGGCGCGCCGTGGCGGTTCATCTCCTGGCTCAGGATGTACCGCTCCATCAGCGTGAGGTCGGTTCCGCCCCATTCCTTCGGCCAGCCGATCGTTAGCCAGCCCTTCTTCGCGACCTTCTTTCGGAACTCACGTTCACGAGCGCGGTCGCGCTTGTCCCGGCCGGCCGTCGGGTCCTCGGGGCCCCACTCCTGGCGCAGGAAGCTGCAGACCTCCTCCTGAAAGGCGAGCTGTTCGGGTGTGTACGAGAAATCCATGTCGCGCTCCTACTGACCCTGTCCGGCGAGGACCATCGCGGTGACTGCTTCGCGGTGCTGCCCGGCATTGCCGTAGGCGTTGGAAAGGTCGGAGCAGAGCCGGTAGAAAAGCTGGCTCTTGTGCTCGTCGACGAACCCGACGCCGCCGTGCATCTGGATCGCTTCCCGGCAGACGTGCAACGAGGCCTCGCTCGTGTACGCCTTGGCGTAGCGGGCGTTGCGTTCGAAGCCAGCGGTGCCGTGGAGGCTCGCAGCCTTGAAAGCGAGGTATCGGCCGACTTCGTTCTCGATCGCCATGTCGGCGGCGCGGTGCTGGAGCGCCTGAAAGGCGCCGATGGGCTTTCCAAATTGCCTGCGCTCTTTCATGTAGGCGACCGCGACATCGAGGGCGCGCTGGCTGGCGCCAGCAAGGACAACGGCGCAGGCGGCCGAACCGTTGAGCTCGAGGTTTCGAGCGAAGTCGGAGTCGAACCGGGCCGCGACGGGGGCGCGCTTCAGGTCAACGCGGCCAAGGGGTTCGAGGCCGGCGCTATCGAGGCGGGCGCTCGAGACAGCCGGTCCGGCTTCGACGAGGGCGTAGCCACCGCCGCCGGGCAACAGGTAGTGCGTCGCTAGCGTGGTCCAGCGAACGGCCGTGGCGGTACCTGAAATGTTGTCGCTGTTCATCGTTGGGGCAGGCACGCCCGGGACCGTGGGGGCAGCGATTACCACTGCCGACCCTTCCGCGATCGCGGCTGCGAGGGGGTTGCCAGCGGCGGCCAGCGCCAATCCGGCGGCGAGTGTCGAATGGGGCAGCGGCGTCGGTGCGGCGGCACGGCCGATCTGTTCGAGGATGACCGCGGCTTCTGTGAAGCTTCCCGGGTATCCGCCGACTTCCTCGGGGAACGCGGAGGCGTTCCACCCCATTGCGCAAATCTGCTTCCAGAGGTCCCGCTCGTTCGGTCCAGGGTTCGTGCGGAACTCACGAATCCGGTCGAGCGGGAACTCGCGCGCGAAGAAGTCGGCAGCTGCCCGTTGCAGCAGGGCCTGACCTTCGGTGAGTGCGTGGTCCATTGCGGTCTCCTGTTAGCGCCCCTTGAAGTGCGGTTCGCGCTTTTCGGCGAAGGCCGCGGCGGCTTCGACGGTGTCTTCGAGCGGGTTGAGGAAGTGACGGGCCGCGCGTTCGCGGTCGAGGATCGTCCTGTCCGGGATGGTGCGCATATGCGCCATGAGCTCTTTGGTCTTGCGCACGTGGAGCGGTGGCAGAGCGAGGAACTTTCGAGCCCAGCGCCAGGCGGCGTCCATCAACTGGTCGTCGGGGACCACTTCGTTCAGGAGCCCGAGCTCGAGCAGCCGGCGTGCCGGCACCCGTTCGCCCAAAAGCGTGAACTCGGCGCCAACGGCCCAGGGCAGTACTTCGGCAACGGGGAACCAGTAGGGCCCCAGGACGCCGGTCGGGATTTCGCCCATGGCAAAGGTTGCCGATTCCGCGGCCACGCGGATATCGCATCCGGCGGTCATGTACCACCCGGCACCGATTGCGAACCCGTTGACGGCAGCGATCAGCGGCTTATCGGTGTCGGGGACCCCGAAGATGTTCCATTCCTTCGTGTAGACGGGGTCGGGAGCCTTCCCGTCGTCGGCCTGGGCCTTCAGGTCGCGGCCCGCACAGAACGCCCGCCCGGTGCCCGTGATAATCCCGACCCATGCCTCGTCGTCGGCCATGAACTTGCGGAAAGCCGCGCGCAATTCGTCAAACGTCGCAAGCGACATCGCGTTGAGCCGCTCCGGGCGGTTGAGGCGAATGGTCGCAACTCTCTCCCGGACTTCATATTCGATGAAGGCCATCGTTACTCCTCTCCTCGCCTAGAGCTGGGCGAGGGCGTGCATTTGTTCGAGGACTCGCAGTGTCTCCTCGGCGGGGGGCCGTCCGCCGGCGAGGGCGGCGGAACGTACCTCGCGCCACTTTTCGAAGGGCAGCGGCGTGCCGGGGTGGTTGTAGATACCGACGACGATCCGGTCGGCGCCGGCGTCTTCGTAGGCGCGCTGGGTGGCGGGAGTGCAGTCCATGGCAAACACGGTGATTTCGATGCCGCTCGGGTCCCGGCCGATTTCCTCGCAGGCGCGGGCAATGCCCTTGCGCGCTTCGCGCACGTCATCGGGCGAACACATCACCGGGAGCCACCCGTCACCGTAGGCGGCGATGCGCTTCCATGTCCGCTCGCTTCCGGGCGCGCCGACGATGACGGGCGGGCCCGGGCGCTGGGTGGGAATGGGATCGCACCTGACTTCCGGGAACCTCACGTAACTGCCCTGGAACCCGGCGGCGCCGTCCTTCCAGAGGGCTTTCATCGCGAGGACCGCTTCCTTTGTGTAGGCCCAACGCCTGGAGAAGTCGACGCCGTAGAGGGCGGTTTCCTCGGGGAGCCAGCCGGTGCCAATCCCAAGCGTGACGCGGCCACCGGAGAAGTTATCCAGCGTGCTGACGGCCTTCGCCAGCGTGAGCGGGTGGCGCTCGGGGATGAGCGTGATACCAGTTGCCAGGCGGATCTTCTTGGTCACCGCACCAACGAAGGCGAGGAGCACGAAGGGGTCGGCCATCTCGCCATAGAGCGACGGGATATCGCCGCCCGTGGACGGGTACTTCGTTTCGGGGTTCACCGGCAGGACCGTATGGTCCGGCACCCAGAGCGAGTCGAAGCCGGCCTCCTCGATCGCCTTGCCGAGGGTGACGGCGTCAACGGTGTAGCCGGTTACGAAGAAGCCAATGCCAACCTTCATCGCGCGCTCCCTTCTCCCGCCGGAATCACTTGGGCGAGAAGTGCGGAATGATGTGCTCACCAACCAGACGGATCGAATCCATCACCGCCTCGTGGGAGAGGCCGCCGACCTGCTGGAAGCAGAGCAACCGGTCGACGCCGATCTCCTGGTAGTGCTTCATCTTCCGGCGGCAGATTTCGGGGTCACCGATGATGATGGAGTCCTCGCGGCCAAGGACTTCGTAGACCTCTTCGCTCGAGACGTCCTCGTTGTTGGCGAGCCGGTGGATGAGCGCCATCGAATCGAGCGCGGTAGCGGACTGCTGCTCGCCGGGGGCGTGGATGGCGCCGACAAGCCCCGTGCCGGCCGCATCCTTTGGCGCGGCGGCGTCTTCCATCTGCTTCAGCATCTGCTGGAGTTCGAAGAAACGGACAATCGTGTTGATGTACCAGGCAGCAGCCTCGGCGGCGCCGTTCTCAATCGCCTTCCTGGTCGACTCCGCCACGTGAACGAAGGTGAACACGCCCGTCTGGTTGTTCACGAACGAGCCCGCGGGCTCAGCGTCCTTGACGGCATCGCGGTACATCTGCAGCAGGCCGCCCATCGCATCGACGGGAGTGAGGAGGGTGACGCCGAGCGCACCAACGCCGCAGTGGGCCGCCATGAGGAATGAATCGGGGCTTGAAGCCGCCTGCCACATGGGCGGGTGAGGCTTCTGCAGGGGCTTGGGGATGATGGGAGCGTTTTCGATCTCGAAGACGCCGTCGTGCCAGGAGAAGCGCTCCTGCGTCCAGATCTTTGGCACCATACGCATGGCGCGTTCGAGTTGATTGCGGGTGTCGTCGGGTTCGATCTGGAAGAGACGCCACTCGGGGATGGTGGAGCGCGCGAAGCCCATCTCGAGCCGTCCATCGCTGATGAGGTCGAGCGTAGCTGCCCGTTCGGCGATGCGGATGGGGTGCGAGAAGTTGTGGGGTGCGAGGACGGCGCTGTGGCCCACCCTCATGCGCTTCGTCCGGGAAGCGATCGCGGTGAGCATGAGGTCCGGCGCCGAGCTGTAACTCATCCCAACCGCGCCGTGGTGTTCGACCTCCCACCAGCAGTCGAAGCCCGCCTGGTCGGCTGCGACAGCCTGGGCGAGCGTGTTCTTGATGAGCCGGTGCTCAAAGTTGGGGGCCGACGTGTCGGCCGTTTCGACTTCACAGAAGACATCGATTTTCACGCGCGCTGCTCCTTGGGGGCCGATGAGAAGTCAGGATGGAGAGGGTATGGATGAGCCGGCACTACTCACGGGGGACAGGCTCCCGATCCCGGCAGGTGGTCAGCTGAAGCCGGATGGAGCGACGCCTTGAGGCGCCTCGCCGCGTGCTCCGGGTGATGCGGAGCGAGCACGTTCGGACGTACGGTGGGGATGCTGGTCATGGTGCCGAAGCGTCCTTTCCGGCGGCTCACCGCCACGAGATCGGCGTGGATTACCGGCCAAACGGTAGGTTGGTAACAACGCTTGGGGAATGTACGCGGGGGCAACCATGCTGTCAATCGAAGGTTGAAGCCGACCGCCGGGACTGCTTGACACTGCCCGGGGGGAGTCCCCACAATCCCGCGAACACTGCCAAACGGTAGGTTGGCCAGCGGCTGCCGGCGGTTCTCCTCCGCGGCGAGCCCAACGCCCGCTCAACTGCGACCGAGGGACATCGTGACGAACTACATCATTCGCCGTCTCGCCATTTTCCCGGTGTTCCTGTTCGTCGTATCGATCGTGACATTCCTGGTTATCCGCGCGTTGCCCGGGGACGCGGCGCTGGTGAACCTTGGCCTCGGCAACGCGACCTGCGCGGAATGCCGCGAGGCGATCCGCGAGCGCCTGGGCCTCGATAAGCCGCTTCCGCAGCAGTACTGGATCTGGCTCAGCAATGCCGCACACGGAGACCTGGGCGAATCGACCACGAACCGCACGGAGATCGCACCGCAGGTGCGGGAGCGCGGTTGGAACACGCTCCAGATCACGGTGGCGTCGCTGCTGCTCACGATACTTCTCGGCATTCCGCTCGGTGCGATCTCTGCGGTGTACAACGGTGGAATTTTCGACTACCTCGCGCGGCTGGTTTCGATCCTCGGGCTCTCCATTCCGAATTTCTGGTTAGGGACGCTCATCGTCACGCTGCCTGCAGTGTGGTGGGGGTGGACGCCGGCCTCCAATTGGGTCGGCTGGACACAGGATCCCGTCGAGCACCTGAAGCTGGTGCTGCTACCCGCAACCGTACTGGCGGTGGGGAGCGCGGCATATGTGTCGCGCATCGTGCGGTCGAGCATGCTCGAAGCGCTGTACAGCGACTACGTCAGGACGGCTCGCGCCAAGGGGCTGAAGGAACGGGCGGTCATCTTCGCCCACGTGATGCGGAACTCGATGCTGGTGGTGCTCACCGTGCTTGGCCTACAGGCGGGCGTGCTACTCGGTGGAGCAGTTGTTGTGGAGTCGATATTCAGCGTGCCCGGGCTGGGGCTGATGGCATCGCAGGCCGTGCTGGCGCGCGACTACCAGACGCTGCAGGCGCTCATCGTCATCTTCGCCGCGTGGTTCATCACCGTGCAGCTCATCGTGGACATCACCTACGCGTGGATAGATCCGCGCCTCTCGTACTAGGGGGAGAAGCATGAGTGTCGCTATCGAGGCTCCGGTCCCCGAATCAGCCGTTTCGAGCTGGCGGCCCGAGCGGTTCTGGCGCTCGTTGGTGCGGTTCACTCGCCGCCAACCGCTCGGCGCCTTCGGCCTGGTGGTGCTCGCGCTCATTGTGGTGATGGCGGTGTTCGCGGACTTCGTCCGCACCAGCGACCCGACGCTGATCGGCGCGGGTCCGGCGCTCAAAGGCCCGAGTGCGCAGTACTGGTTCGGCACCAATCGCGAAGGGCAGGACGTGTGGAGCCGTGTGCTCTACGGTGCGCGCCCAACGTTGATCGTCGCGACGCTGACGGTGGTGTTCGGCCTGGGCGGTGGGATGCTCCTCGGCACCCTCTCCGGGTACCTGCGCGGATGGGTGGACTTCGGCATCAGCCGGCTCGCGGAGTTCATCTTCTCGTTCCCGCCCATCATCGTGGGGATCATCGTCGCGACGGCGATGAAGCCCGGGATGCGATCGGTGATCGTTGGCATTTCGATCGTGGTCGTTGCGTCGTCGACGCGGATCATGAGGGCGGCGGTGCTCCAACAGCGCGAGATGATGTACGTCGAGGCGGCGCGCGTCCTCGGGGCGTCGGATGCGCGCATCATGTTCCGGCACATCATCCCGAACACGTTGCCGCTCGGGATCGTGCTCATGAGCGCCCTGTTGCCAACCGCGATCCTGTTTGAGTCGTCGCTCACGTTCCTGGGGTTCGGGCTTCCGCCCGGTGAGCCGAGCTGGGGCGCAGACCTGAGCAGTGCACGCCGGTTCGTGACCCTCGCACCCTGGCTCGCCATTTTCCCGGGGGTGGCGCTGAGCCTGACGATCCTCGCCTTCAATCTGCTCGGGGATTCGCTGCGGGATGTGCTCGACCCACGCCTCCGTGGGACCGGCGTCTAGCAGGGATGCCCTCGTCCTAGCGCTCTGAGGCGGCGATGGGGTGCCGGCCGCGCAGCCCGTTGATCACCATGCCAGAGAGCATGTCGGCTATCTGGTGCGGAGTGGCCCAGCCGCCTTCGCGGTACCAGCGGGGAAACCAGTTCATCACGCCGAAGATGCCGTTGACGAGGACGCTCACCTCGCGCGCGTCGGCCTTGAATTCGCCGCTCGCGATTCCGTCGCGGATGACCCGCCGGTAGGTCTCTTCGAGCTGGTCCTTGTCGTGGTGATACGACTCGAGATGCTCTGGCTCGAGCCATCGCCACTCCGAGAGGAAGACATTGAAGTGGTCGGGGTTGTTAAGCCAGGAGTCGATGTGGGAGCGGACCATGCGGCTGAGCCGCTCGCTGGCAGGCAAATCCAGGTCGGCGATGGCCATGGCTTCCGCGATGGTCTCCCGGACCCCGCCGGCGAGCACTTCCTGGAGCAGTGCTTCCTTGCTGTCGATCCAGTAGTAGAGACTTCCCTTGAGGATGCCGAGCTCGCGTGCGATGTCGTCCATGGAGGCACCGTGGAACCCTTTTTCGGCGAAGAGTCGCGCAGCAACCTCCACGAGTTCCTGGCGGCGGTCGTTCGCAACCCGTTCCCGGTCGCGGGCCTTCCGATTCGTTGACTCCAATCGTCCCTCCCCTTGCGCTCGGCGGGGAACCGTTCCTCGATTCCACACGAGCATAGATCGCCCATGATTTCGGCGTGTGAGTGACGGACGCCCGGATGCGCTGGATACGGACTCTATGCATGCGAGCGAGGCGCCGTCAATCAACTACCAACCGTTTGATTGACATGGTACTCCCCCCAGCGGAAGATCCGGGGCATTGTCGGTCAGGAGGACTGAGATGACGATGATCGCCGAGGAGGTCGTCCGCAGCTACTTCGAGCGTATGGGGGCGGGAGATGCGCGGGGCGCGTTCGGCCTGTTCGCATCCCCGTTTTCCTACCGCGTAATGGGCACCACGCCCATCTCTCACGTTTCCCACACCATGGCGGAGCTCGTCGAGAACACGCTCAGGCCCTTCACGTCGCGGCTCGTCGATAGCCGCATCGAGATCATCCCGGACGAGTACATCGTTGACGGAAATGCGGTTGTAGTGCTCGCCCACTCGAAGAGCGTGGCGGTCACCGGAATGCCCTACGAAAACGAGTACGCGATGGTATTCCGCGTCGAGGACGGGAAGATTACCGCGATCTGCGAATACCTCGACACGGCTCTCGTGGAGACCGCCGTCTTCGGCAAGAAGCTGGTGGACTGACATGGTGCGGTTCGGACTGTGGTACGACTTCCGCAATCCGCCCGCCTGGCGCCGCCCGCTGGCGTCGCTCTATGCGGAGACGTTCGAGCAGATCCGCTGGGCGGAGACGCTGGGCTACGACGACATCTGGACCACCGAGCACCATTTCGTCGATGACGATTACGCGCCGTCGCTCCTGCCGATTTGCGCGGCGATCGCCGCGCAGACCACGCGAGTCCGGGTCGGTACGGCCGTGCTACTGCTACCCCTGCATGACCCTGTGCGAATAGCGGAGGACGCGGCTGTGGTCGACGCGATTTCCGGGGGACGGCTCGACCTCGGCGTGGGGCTCGGCTATCGAGTGGCGGAGTTCGCGGCCATGAACATCCCCACGCGGCAACGGGGCCGGCGCATGGACGAAGCGCTCAAGCTCATCCGGCGCGCGTGGAGCGGTGGTACGTTCAGCTTCGAAGGGGAGTTCTACCGGTACACGAATATCGACGTCACGCCGAAGCCGGTGCAGGCGCCCATGCCACTGTGGGTGGGCGGAATTTCCGAGCCGGCGGCCCGCCGCGCCGCTCGGCTGGGCACGGGATTCCAGGCGGGCGCCGGCGCCGACATGGTCCCGGCGTACCTCGACGAGTGCGCCCGTTTGAGTCGAGCGCCGGGAGGCGTGATGAAGGGCATGCCCTTCCACGCCGTGGCCGAGGACGTCGAC
>JBLNCO010000251.1:0-16409 GCA_050260715.1 Hyphomicrobiales bacterium
CTTCGGGTTGTAAACCTCTTTCAGCAGGGAAGAAGCGCAAGTGACGGTACCTGCAGAAGAAGCACCGGCTAACTACGTGCCAGCAGCCGCGGTAATACGTAGGGTGCGAGCGTTGTCCGGATTTATTGGGCGTAAAGAGCCCGCAGGCGGCCTGTCAAGTTTCAGGTGAAATCTCCCGGCTCAACTGGGAGGGGTCCTGGAAAACTGGCAGGCTTGAGGCAGGGAGAGGGATGTGGAATTCCCGGTGTAGTGGTGAAATGCGTAGATATCGGGAGGAACACCAGTGGCGAAGGCGGCATCCTGGCCCTGTCCTGACGCTCAGGGGCGAAAGCGTGGGGAGCAAACCGGATTAGATACCCGGGTAGTCCACGCCGTAAACGATGAGTACTAGGTGTAGGGGGTATCGACCCCCTCTGTGCCGAAGCAAACGCGATAAGTACTCCGCCTGGGGACTACGGCCGCAAGGCTAAAACTCAAAGGAATTGACGGGGGCCCGCACAAGCAGCGGAGCGTGTGGTTTAATTCGATGATACGCGAAGAACCTCACCCAGGTTTGACATGCACGTGGTACTGAGGTGAAAGCCGAGGGACCCTTCGGGGAGCGTGCACAGGTGTTGCACGGCCGTCGTCAGCTCGTGCCGTGAGGTGTTGGGTTAAGTCCCGCAACGAGCGCAACCCCTGTCGCCAGTTGTACTTTTCTGGCGAGACTGCCGAGAAAACCTCGGAGGAAGGAGGGGACGATGTCAGGTCAGCGTGGCCCTTACGCCTGGGGCTACACACACGCTACAATGGGCAGTACAACGGGTCGCGAAACCGCGAGGTGGAGCTAATCCCATCAAAGCTGTCCTCAGTTCGGATTGCAGGCTGAAACCCGCCTGCATGAAGCCGGAGTTGCTAGTAAACGCAGGTCAGCACTACTGCGTTGAATACGTTCCCGGGCCTTGTACACACCGCCCGTCACGTCATGAAAGTTGGAAACACCTGAAGCCGGTGGGCTAACCGCAAGGAGGCAGCCGTCGAGGGTGGAGCCAGCGATTGGGACGAAGTCGTAACAAGGTAGCCGTAGCGGAAGCTGCGGCTGGATCACCTCCTTTCTAGGGAGTCTGCTCTCTCGCTACCAACCTCCGTGCAGCGGTGTGCGGAGATGCGGGAAGAGCAACACCCAGGTCGATCGGTTCTTCTCCTCGAAGAATCGTTACCTGCGGCGTCCGAACGGCCGTCTTCCGTCCGCTATCCAGCTCTTAAAGCTGCACCGGCCATGGGCCATTAGCTCAGCAGGTTAGAGCGCAGTCCTGATAAGACTGAGGTCTCTGGTTCGAGTCCAGAATGGCCCACCAAAGCCCACCTGGGCTCACCCGGCCGAGCACTTGGCCCGCAGCGCAGGCCGTGGCATACTGAACATCGTTACCCCGGAGGGGCCGTAGCTTAGCTGGGAGAGCGCCGCCTTTGCACGGCGGAGGTCAGGAGTTCGAATCTCCTCGGCTCCACCAACCAGCTCGGTACACCCGGGGAAGCAGAACACAGGGGAGCAACGCAATAGCGGGGCAGACGACCTAGGAGGCCAATCTCACCGTCGAGACGGCAACCGGTAACCGGTTCCGCCGCGGCGAGCCGGTTTTCTTTTTGCCCGCTTCCCCGCCTGGTTTCGCAACCCGCCCCTGCCGGCACGGCAGCGGCCGGCGGCGAAGCCGGAATCCTTCCAGCGATGGAAGGGCGCACGTTAACAACTGAAGAGTGAAGAAGACTGCATCTGTTCGCGCCCGTAATGGGTGGCGAACGGACAATTCATTTGGCGAGCCTTAATGTTGGTCAAGCTACTTAGGGCGCGCGGTGGATGCCTTGGTACCAGAGGCCGATGAAGGACGTGGTAAGGCTGCGATAAGCTCCGCTCAGCTGCCAAACAAGCTCAGGCGGAGATTTCCGAATGGGGAAACCCGGCCCGGTAGAACCGGGTCACCCTGGACTGAACACATAGGTCCAGAGGAGGGCACCGGGGGAACTGAAACATCTAAGTACCCCGAGGAAAAGAGACTATTCCCTTAGTAGCGGCGAGCGAACGGGGAGAAGCCCAAACCGGTATGGTTCGCCATACCGGGGTTGTAGGGCCTGTCATTGTGGAGTTACCAAGCACATGCGTAGGAGAACGGTCCTGGAACGGCCGGCCAGAGAGGGTGAGAGCCCCGTAGACGAAACGTGTGTGCCTCCCGACAGGTACCTGAGTACCACGGGACACGTGAAACCCCGTGGGAATCTGGGGAGACCACTTCCCAAGGCTAAATACCTCTGGTGACCGATAGTGAACCAGTACCGTGAGGGAAAGGTGAAAAGTACCCCGGGAGGGGAGTGAAAGAGATCCTGAAACCGCGTGCCTACGTGCAGTCGGAGCACTTTTCGGAGTGTGACGGCGTGCCTATTGAAGAATGAGCCGGCGAGTTACTTTACGTGGCAAGGTTAAGCAAGGTGACTTGTGGAGCCGTAGCGAAAGCGAGTCCGAACAGGGCGTTCTGAGTCGCGTGGAGTAGACGCGAAACCTGGTGATCTACCCATGGGCAGCGTGAAGTCCAGGTAAAACTGGATGGAGGCGCGAACCTTCTAGCGTTGCAAAGCTATTGGATGACCTGTGGGTAGCGGCGAAATGCCAAGCGAACCGGGAGATAGCTCGTTCTCCCCGAAATGCATTTAGGTGCAGCGTCAGGCGATCTCCGTTGGAGGTAGGGCTCTGAATGGGCTAGGGGGCTCACCGCTTACCAAACCCAATCAAACCGCGAATGCCATCGGATAAAGCCTGGCAGTGAGACAGTGGGGGCTAAGCTTCATTGTCGAAAGGGAAACAGCCCAGACCACCGGCTAAGGTCCCTAAGTCCATGCTCAGTGTGAAAGGATGTTGAACTGCAGAGACAGCCAGGAGGTTGGCTTAGAAGCAGCCACCCTTTAAAGAGTGCGTAATAGCTCACTGGTCGAGTGATTCTGCGCCGACAATTCAACGGGGCTAAGCATGGCACCGAAGCCGTGGGTCATCCTTCTTTTGAAGGATGGCGGTAGGGGAGCGTTTGCTTCAGCTGTGAAGCGGTTGCTGTGAGGCGCCGTGGAGCGGAGCGAAGTGAGAATGCCGGCATGAGTAGCGCAAGGTGCGTGAGAACCGCACCCGCCGTATACCTGAGGTTTCCTACGGAAGGTCAATCCGCGTAGGGTTAGTCGGGCCTAAGCTGAGGCCGAAAGGCGTAAGCGATGGACAGCTGGTTAGTATTCCAGCACCGCGATGGTAGCGTTTGATGCAGAGGGGGGACCCAGCAGGGTAGGTCCCGCGGGCCTATTGGACATGGTCCGTTCCTGGCTTGTAGGCGTCCGATCGGAGGCAAATCCCCGGTCGGGTTAAGCGGAGGAGCCGGGAGAAGTGGAGACTTTGTCAAAGCGACGGGATTGAGCCCACACTGGCGAGAAAAGCCTCGCTGCTAGTTACCAACGCGCCCGTACCGCAAACCGACACTGGTAGGTGGTGGTGAGAACCACGAGGCGATCGGGAGAACCTTCGTTAAGGAACTCGGCAAATTCGATCCGTAACTTCGGGAGAAGGATCACCCCTGGATGTGTAGGAGTTCGCCTCCGAAGCAGACGGGGGTCGCAGTGAGCAGGCCCAGGCGACTGTTTATCAAAACCACAGGTCTCTGCAAAAGCGAAAGCTGACGTATAGTGGCTGACGCCTGCCCAGTGCCGGAAGGTTAAGGGGAGAGCTTCACGGCTTGAACTGAAGCCCCGGTGAACGGCGGCCGTAACTATAACGGTCCTAAGGTAGCGAAATTCCTTGTCGGGTAAGTTCCGACCCGCACGAAAGGCGTAACGATCTGGGCACTGTCTCGACGGAGGACCCGGCGAAATTGAATTGACCGTGAAGATGCGGTTGACCCGCGGCAGGACAAAAAGACCCCGTGGAGCTTTACTGCAGTTTGGCGCTGGGAGTGGGCCTGGAATGCGTAGGATAGGTGGGAGGCGTTGAAGCCGGGCTTTCGGGCTCGGTGGAGCCAACCTTGAAATACCACCCTTTCCTGGTCTGCTTTCTAACTCGTGAGCAAGCACGAGGACAGCGTCTGACGGGCAGTTTGACTGGGGCGGTCGCCTCCTAAAATGTAACGGAGGCGCACAAAGGTCCCCTCAGGGTGGATGGAAATCACCCGTTGAGTGCATTGGCATAAGGGGGCTTGACTGCGAGACCTACAAGTCGAGCAGGGGCGAAAGCCGGTCAAAGTGATCCTACGGTACCGAGTGGAAGGGCCGTGGCTTAACGGATATAAGCTACCCCGGGGATAACAGGCTTATCTTGCCCAAGCGTCCACAGCGACGGCAAGGTTTGGCACCTCGATGTCGGCTCGTCGCATCCTGGGGGTGTAGTCGCTCCCAAGGGTTGGGCTGTTCGCCCATTAAAGCGGTACGCGAGCTGGGTTCAGAACGTCGTGAGACAGTTCGGTCTCTATCCGCCGTGGGCGTAGGAAGTTTGAGAGGAGTTGCCCCTAGTACGAGAGGACCGGGGTGAACGGACCTCTGGTGTGCGGGTTGTTCCGCCAGGAGCACCGCCCGGTAGCCATGTCCGGATCGGATAAGCGCTGAAAGCATCTAAGTGCGAAGCCGACCTCAAGATGAGACTTCCCACTGGGTAACCAGGTAAGACCACAGGAAGACTACCTGTTTGATAGGCGCCAGGTGTAAGCGCAGCAATGCGTTCAGCTGAGGCGTACTAATGGTCGAGGGCTTGACCAACATTGAGGCTTGCCTCCAATGAAGGCCCGCAGTCTTCTTCACTCTTCGGTTGCGAACGGCGAACCGCCTTCGCCAACCCGGGTCGCGGGGTGGAGCAGTGGCAGCTCGTCGGGCTCATAACCCGAAGGTCGGGGGTTCGAATCCCTCCCCCGCTACCAACACCTGGCATCTACGGAGAAGGCCCCTCACCAAGTGAGGGGCCTTCCCATTTCCCGCCGCATCTCCGAATCGTCAGTCGCACCCTGCCGCAGTTGCCCGTCAGGTCGCGGCGGCGACTCGAGCACCGCGTCGAGCGCCTGCGCCCGGAGCCCAGGCGCTCCCGAACGACCCTGGCATGCACCTCTGCTTCGCCGGGTGCCATTTGAGTGCCGCAGCCCGTCCGTGCCTTACGCCACCGTCGATTCGCGTCGTTCTCGTCGCCACCCACTCACGGCGAACTTCGTCGAGCGCTGCCGTCTCCACCGCCGCCCGCCGCGGATGTAGCGTCCGCTTCGATCGCAGCACGCACTCGGCGCAGCGCGTCCTCCCTGATGCGGAGCTTGCTCGCCCGGAAGGTCTCCGCGTCGAAATCCCTGAGCCGCTGTGCCACCTCGGCCGCCGCCGGGAGGAGCCGGTCTGCAGGTACGATGCGGTCGAAGAACCCGGCCGCGACCGCCTCCTCACCGCTGAACGGCTCCGCGAGCACCAGCGCCCGGTTGAAGTATGCCGGCGCGAGCCGTTGGTGGCAGATTTCGATGGCGAAGCGCGGCATCGTCAGGCCGATGACCACCTCGTTCGGGCCGACCCTGTACTCCCCTTCGACCCCAATGCGAAAGTCGCCCGAGAGCACGAGGAACACCCCCATCGCGACCGCGTGTCCGTTGCAGGCGACCACCACTGGGCGAGGAAACCCCAATCGACGTTCCGCGAGCTCGAAGCCCGTGCGCACCAGTGCCTGGGACCTCGCCCCTCCACCCCGGAGGACGGCAAGGTCGAAGCCAGCCGAGAAGACTCCCTGGCGACCGGTCAGGATGACCACCGACCCATCGCTCTCCGCCCGATCAAGCGCCGCATGGATCTGCCAGAACATCTCCAGCGACAGCACGTTCACCTTGCGGTCGTCCATCGTGATCGTCGCGGTCCCGTCCGCGAGTTCGTATGTGACCAGTTCTGCCATGTCAGCCTCCTTCTGGACGCCAGTGGTCCGAGACCAGCAAGCGAAGTAGCAGAATCATATACCGTAACGACGTTTCGAAACAACCGTCCGGATCGTGCCCGGATCCCGTCGCCGGGCTTGCCGCAACCCTTCCCCCGGCACATTCTGGGTCTCTACATCGAGCATCGCGTTACTTGGAGGCCGGGTGCCGAGGCCAAAACAGCGAACACCGGAACTGCGCGCGCGCCTCCTGAAGGAGGCTCTCGCAACGCTCGCGGAGGATGGCGTCGCGGGCTTCACCACCCGCAGCGTCGCCCGCCGGGCCCAGACTTCGGCCCCGGCCGTCTACGAGCTCTTCGGAGATAAGGCCGGCCTCGTCCGGCAGGTCTACTTCGAGGGGTTTCGGCTCCTGGGCACCCTCCTCGAGGCCTGCGACGAGACCGGGGACCCGCTCGCCGACCTCCTGCGCCTGGCCGAAATCTCCAGGCAGTTCCGCAGAGAGAACCCCGTGCTGGCCGAGGTCATGTTCTCGAGGCCGTTCGCCGATTTCGACCCCGGGCCCTCAGACCTCGAGGCGACGAGCGCTGTCCGCCGCCTCATCGTCCACCACGTCCGCCGGTGCATCGAGGCGGGCATCCTCGAGGGCGACGAGGTTGACATCGCCCAGGCGTTCGTCGCCCTCACCCAGGGGCTTGCCGCCGCCGAAATGACCGGGCGGCTCGGCACCACGAAGGAATCAGTCGATCGTCGGTGGCACTTCGCGCTGAACGCCCTCATTCGCGGCCTTCGCCCATCTCCCCCCGAGCCCTAGCCGGTTACGCAGGTTTGAAACTCGCCGCAACCCACCGCCCCTGTACCTCGGCGGGACTGCGGCCCCGCGATGTGCCTCCCAGCCCTACCCCGCCAGCAGCCCGAAATGCGCCCCCACCGGGTCCCGGACGGCCGCGTACATCGGCTTTCCGTCCTCCCCCGGGTACGTCTTCACTACTGTGCCGCCTTCGTCCGGCACGCGCCGGAGGCTCTCCTCGAGGTCGTTTACCGGGAGGTAGATCATCCACACCGGGGGCAGCCTCGCGTTCTGTCCGCGTGCAGAGCAGACGCCCGCGCACCCCGCCCCTTCGCTCCCCACCATGGCGTAGTCGGCGTACTGCTCGCCGCCGTCCTCCATCGCCACATCTTGCGTCGTCCAGCCGATCACTTCGCGATAGAAGTCCCGGGTCGCAGCCGCGTCCGGTACCGTGAGGTCCAGCCACGCAATCCGGCCGACCGGTGCGTCCGAGTCGTCCCGTTTCAGCACTGCGTCCTCAGCGACCACCGGTACGACCCCGAAGGCGGCGCCGTTCGGGTCGGACAATACGGCCCACTGGCTCCTGCCGTCGTCGTCCCGCGAGTGCACCAGCACACGGCCGCCGAGGTCACTCGCCCGCTGCGCACTCGCTGCCACGTCCGCTACCTGGATGTGCGGCATCCACTGCAACGGCAGGTCCGCGTACTCCGGGGTTCGCGCGCCCAGCCCGATGATCGGCCACCCGGCGTTGTTCATCAGGTCCTCGCGCCAAAGCGGGTTTTCGCCGGTCGTCAGCACGCGCGAATAGAAGCGCACTTCCCGCTCGCGTTCCGGGACGGCGATGTCCGCGCTGAACACCGCACCGACCTGCGGGAGAAAAAGTTCCGCCATTGGTCGGGCTCCTCCTTTGAAAACAGTCCCGAGAGCGTGGCACAAACCGCCAGGGCCCGGTAGCGCTTCCTCCGCGGCCGGCAGCCTTGGCGATGGAGATGCAGCCGGCCCGACCGCACGGTCGCGTCTCACTCAAGAAGACTACCCGCGATCTGACACGTTCCACGTGTTGACATCGGCCGTCCATGTCGGGGAGGATTCGCGCCGAACGACCGTTTGGCCGGTCACAGCCGCCATGGCCAAATGTCAGCCCGGCAGCATTACCTCGCGGTCTGCCCTGTGGACTCGCGAATCGCCGCACCCGGCTCTGCCAGCTGGCCCGACAAGAAGATGGAGAGTGATGATGGAACAGCAAGAACGAAATCGGTGGTTGGAGCTGACGCCCGAAGAGCCGATTGAGCCCGACCTCCCAATCATCGACTGCCATCATCACTTCTGGGATTTTCCCGACGACCGATTCTCTGATACCCGACGCTATTTGCTCGACGAACTGCTAGCCGACACCGCCGGCCTCAACATCCGCCAGACGGTGTTCATCGAAACCGACGCCATGCTGCGCGCCGACGGCCCCATCGCGTTCCAACCCGTTGGCGAAGTCGAGTTCGCGCAGGGCATCGCGGCGATGAGTGCCAGCGGCGGATACGGCGAGATGCGTGCGGCCGCAGGGATCGTCGGTAACGCCGACCTCACCCTCGGCGACGACGTGGTGCCGGTCCTCGAAGCCCTTATCGCGGCGAGCCCACAGCGCTTTCGGGGAATCCGGGAGCGCGCCGCGTTCATCGAGGGACTGCCCAACCCGCCGCGCTGGATGCGCCGCGATCTCCTCCTCCAACCCGAGTTTCGCAAGGGGTTTGCGAAGCTTCGGCAATACGGGCTGACGTACGACGCGTTCCAGTTCCACGCCCAGCTTCCCCAGCTCGCCGACCTCGCCGGCGCCTTTCCCGACACCATCATCATCCTCAACCACCTCGGCAGCCCTCACGGCACGCCTGAACGTCCCGGCTGCGGAGACGAAGTGTTCCAGGAATGGAAGAAGTGGCTCGCCGACGTCGCGCGCCACGAGAACGTCTTCCTGAAGGTGGGGGGTCTGCAGATGCCGAACATCGGTTTTGGCTGGCACGAACGGGAAAAGCCCCCGACATCCGATGAGCTCCTGGAACGCAACGAGCCCTGGTATTCGTACGCCATCGAGCTGTTTGGCCCGAGCCGGTGCATGTTCGAAAGCAACTTCCCGGTGGACCGCATGTCCTGCTCCTACACAGTCCTCTGGAACCAGTTCAAGAAGCTCACGAAGGGGTTCCGCCCCGACGAACGGGCTGCCATGTTCCACGACAACGCCATGCGCATCTATCGGCTGCCCCGCGTGTAACTCTGCGCTTCCCTTCGGTGTCGCACCTCACTCCGAACGAACCTGACTCGCCCGGTTCGCGGGCGTCCCTGGCCCGAACGTCGAGGCGATCCGGGCCGCCGCCGCGGAACTCACGCTAATCCATGCCCCGCCAGCGTCGCCCCTTCGTTCGCGATGCTGCTCCATGTAGCGCCTGGCCGAACTCGCGCGCGTCCGGCGCCCTGGCGCCAGCGTTGCCGACACCCGTAGCGGAACCCCACAGCCTCCCGCCCCGCGTCCCGAAACAAACGTTAAGGTGCTTGCACCATATCTCGCGGCACGACATAGTGCCTCCCGAACATCAAGCCCCGTACCACGGAGTCGCACATGCCCCGCCCCCGGAGAGGCCTTGGCCAGGGCCTCGACGCGCTCGTTGGCGAGATGCAGCAGCACGTTGCCGACCTTGCCCCACAACCCCCAGCCGCCCCGAACCCTGCCCCTCCCTGCTGGGAGTACGCCTGCCTCCAGCTCCCCAGCAACCGTAAACGCCGTGGCCGCCGGCGTGTCGTACGGCTCTGGTTCAGCCACCGCGGCAACGAGGCCCTGGTTCGCCCGCGGCCAACCGTCCTTCGGCCCCGCGATCGCTGGGCCGCCCTCGGCCTCCTCGGCGCTGAGGGCTGGGAACTGGTGGTCGCGAGCCGCCGTCATCTCTTCTTCAAGCGCCCCGCGGGACCACGATGCTGAACGCCGTTCATTGGCATCCGAGTAACCGTCTCGCGACCATACCATTCGTTGACCTTCGGCGTTACGGTCGCCTCGCGAATGCGCCTGGAGCCGTTTGGTTGACTCCTTTGATATGCCCCCAGGGCGATGATCACCGAAGCATCCGACAGGGATGCGGGAGGCTTTCGAATGGGCACACGTGTCATAACAGAGCGACTGCTCGTACGCATGGCTCGCGGCGAAGACCGCCCGACGGGCTGTGCCGAAGACGAGCTCAGCCGGCTCTGTGAGCGGCGCGATAGGCTCGTCTCCGAACTCGAACAGGTGGAAGACCGCATGCGGCGCGTCTGGCACCGCAACGGTCCCGTCACCGCTGCGTGAACGGCGGAGGAGCAGGCTAGAACAACCTGGCCTGCTCCTCCGCTCGCTCAATCAGCCCCGGCCCTTCCGATAGCACGTTGTTCACCGCCTTCGAAACCGGCCGCGAAGCCAGCCATCCGTCGGGCGTCGGCTGGAGTAGCTCTTTCGCGCGCGTGGCGGCGGTCTTTTCGAACATCCACTCGTCCGCATCACGCTCGTCGAGGATCACCGGCATCCGGTCGTGCAGCCGCGCGACCGTCTCGTTCGCACGCGTCGTGATGATGGTGAACGTGCACTCCGGCGCCGCTCCCCGCCTCGCTTCGAACTCGTAGAGCCCCGCGAACAAGAGCAGCCTGCCGTCCGGACGGTGGAACCAGTGCGGGCGCCGCCCGCCCGGACCGCCTTCCCATTCGTAGAAGCCGTCGGCCGGCACCAGGCACCGCCGCCGTTCGAACGCCCGCTGGAACGACGGCTTCTCGTCCAGCGTCTCGGCGCGCGCGTTGAAGGCCCGGCTCGTTGCGCTCCCGCCTTCCCACCGCGTCGCGATGCCCCAGCGCGCGCGGACTACCTCGCGGTCTTCGCCCCGCAGCCGCAGGATGAAGTGCTCCTGCGTGGGAGCGATGTTGAAGCGCGGCTCCCACCCTTCGAGCGACTCCGCCCCAACGCCCAGCGCCTCCGCCAGCGTGCGGACGTCGCGCTCTGTCAGGGTCGTGCGGCCACACACTGGCAACCCTCGCTACTCGTCGTCCCCGTCCCCGTCGCCGTCGTCGTCCTCGTGCTCCTGGCCAGCGCTCGCGATGGACGGTACCAGCGCCATCTCCTGGCCGTCCCGCCGCGACCGTTTCGGGGCCGGCAGCGACTTCAGGTTCTCGACGAGCGTCTTGATCGCTTCCGCGCCCGTCCCGGCGGGCGCGACCACCATTACCGTGCCCGAATCTCGCAGCACACGAAGTTCGGACACCTGCGCGTCCGCGGTGACCGGCACGGTGAGCGGCGTGTTCGAAAACGATGCGAGCCGCACGAGCGACAACTGCCCGGCGAGCGTCATCGCCGCAGCCGGCCGCTCGATGTACAGCGCGTCCAGCGAGAGCGGCCCGAGCGCCCGCAGCGTCGTGTCGTCGATGTCCTCCGCGACCTTGATGACCTGGCCCATCTCCTCGACGTCCACCGCGGTCGATGCCGTCGTCTCCAGGGTCGAAATCGCGAAGTCGCAGCCCGCCTCGCGCAGCGCCTTCGCACCGGCATCGTCGAGCGTGTCAACCCAGGCGCCCGCGGTCACCGCTTTGGTATCGAGGCCGCCGAGCGCCTTCGCCACAGCCTGGCCGTTGGCGCCCTTGAAGATCACGGCGTCCGCGCCCGCATTCACCGCCGCCGTCGCGCTCGCCTTGTCGTTCACGATGACCGCCAGGAGCATGCCGCGCGGCTGGTCCCGCACGACGCTCCCGAATCCAATCCCTCGCGGGCTCTCCCGGCGCTGGATGCGCCCGATCTTCTTCTGCAACTGGCTCATTCCGTTCCTCCGGTTTCGATGGCTCGCCCGGCGGCGGGCCGCCCGCCCTTGATGATCGCGGCAAACTCCGCGTGGTTGGTCAGGATCGAAAGGTCGGCAAGCGGGTCGGCCGGCAGCACGAGGATGTCCGCCGCCAGCCCCGCCGTCAGCCGCCCGGCCGGCACCTGCAGCAGGTCAGCCGCCCAGGCGGTGGCCGCGAGCAGCGCGCCGGCCGCCGAAAGCCCATGCTCGGCCATTCGCAACACCTCCTGCGCGTTATCGCCCGGGCGATTCAGGGGCGTGCCCTGGTCCGTGCCCATCGCCACGCGCACACCTGCCTTCAGCGCCGCCCTGTAGCTCTCGAGATGGTCCGTCAGCACCTGGTGCGACTTCTCCACCATGTACGAAGGGACCCCGCCGGCGACGCCGGCCTTCGCCATGTGATGCGGTGCGCTGAGCGTGGGGACAAGGTACGTCCCGCGCTCCAGCATCAGCCCTACCCCCTCTTCGTCCAGCCACACCCCGTGTTCGATGCTGTCGACGCCCGCCCGCACGGCATTCTTGATGCCTTCCGTCGCCTGCGCGTGGGCGCCGACCACCCGGAAGGCCTTGTGCCCTTCGTCCACGGCCGCCGCGAGCTCGTCCTGCGTCAGCGATGGCGAACGCGGGTCGACGCCCGGCGTGACCACGCCACCGCTCGCGAAGAGCTTGATGGCCCGCGCACCCGCTCGCAGCTGTTCGCGCACCGCCCGCCGCACGTCGTCTGGCCCGTCGGCTTCGCGGGCGATGAACCCGTGCCCGTGGCCGCCGGTCATGGTGATCCCGAGGCCCGCCGCAAGGATCGTCGGCCCCGGCAGCAATCCCGTATCGATGGCCCGCGCAAGGTCGATGTTCAGGCGCTCCGCGGCGCCCATATCCCGCACGGTCGTGACGCCCGCGAGCAACGTCCTCCGCGCGTACTCCGCCGCTTTCCACGACCGCTCCGGGAGCGGCGCTCGCGTCCCGGCGGTGAGGTCCTGGACGTCGCCGGAGCTCGTGATGTGCACGTGGCAGTCGATGAGCCCCGGGATGAGGTATCGCCCGGTGCAATCGACCACCGTCGCGCCCGCTGCCGCAAGCCCGGCGCCTACGGCTTCGATCCGGCCCTGCCTGCAGAGGATGTCGACGCCCGGCACAAACCTGCGCGTCTCGTCCTCGAACACGGTGCCGCCCGACAGGAGGAGGTCTCGCGCCTCAGGGAACATCGGCGGCCCGGCTTCGCGTGCTCACAGGCCTTCATTGTCGCCGTGCGCCTTCGCTCGCGGCAACTGAACGAAACGCCCCGAGCGCGTAGAGTGCGTCGTGGAGGGACCACCTGTGAACATTCGCGCCCGGCTCGTCGTCGATGAGCTCGCCCGCCATCGCAGCCAGTTCGAACACCTCTGCCGCTCGCTCACCCCCGAAGAGCTGGCCGCGGGCATCCCGAATTCCCCCTGGACCGTCAAGGACTACATCGCGCACCTCTGCACGATCGATGCCCTCATCGCCGCCGGCTTCGGCCCCCGCGTCGGCGTCTCGGCCCCGCTGCCCGACACCCCGATCCCGCAGCCGTTCGACATCGACGACTGGAACGAAGCGGCCGTCCGCAGCCGCGAGAACGCCAGCATCGAAGAGTTGCTCGCCGAAGCGGCGACCCATCGCGCGAACATGGCTGCCGCCATCGAACGGATGGACGACGAGGTGCTCGATTCGACCATCATGTACGGCGGCGACCGCAAGGCCACCGGCCTCCCGCCCACGCCCGTCCGGTTCGGCGGGCTCCTCTGGGGAATCGCCATCCACGATCCGACCCACACCCGCGACATCCTCCGCGCGCTCCCCGGCAAGGCCGAGGAACCGTGGATCCGCGACTGGCTCTCCAGCGTCAACGACTCGCTCATCCCCCAGGGTGTGCGCGAGCAGCGCGTCTAACCGCGGACAGTCCGCTACGCTGGACCGGTAGCCCTGCAGAAGGAGTACCCATGGCACAGAAGAAGTACGCCAGCCCCCCGCCGATGACCATCGACCCGGCGAAGACCTACACGGCGACGATCGAAACCACCGCCGGCACGATGACCGCGGAGCTCTTCCCCGGCGACGCGCCACAAACCGTCAACAACTTCGTCTTCCTCGCGCGCGACGACTACTACAACGACGTCATCTTCCACCGCGTCATCTCCGGCTTCATGATCCAGGGCGGCGACCCCACCGGCACGGGCACCGGCGGCCCCGGCTACCGCTTCGCCGATGAGCCCGTGAAGCGCAAGTACGACCGCGGCACGCTCGCCATGGCGAATGCCGGCCCGAACACCAACGGCAGCCAGTTCTTCATCATGCACGCCGACTACCCGCTCCCGCCGAACTACACCATTTTCGGCAAGCTCACGTCCGGCGAGGACGTGCTCGACAAGATCGCGACGGCGAAGACCGGTCCCCAGGACCGCCCCGTTGACCCGGTCAGCATCAAGTCGGTCGCCGTCCAGGAAAGTTAACCCGCGATTCGCGAACCACGAACGAGAGCCCCGGCCATCCGGCCGGGGCTCTTCGTCCGCTGTTCACCCGCCGAGGTCCGCTGCCTCAGGGAGTGTTCGTGCATCCATCGCGCAGGAGCACCGCGATGTCGGCGTCGAGCGGCGCGGGCGCGATCTGCGCGCTGTAGATCCCCCAGGGGTTCGTCGTTGGGTCGTCGTGGCCCGGGGTCGGGACGTTGGCCCGCCGCAGCACGTAACAGCCCGAGAAGCGCTGCACCGTCCCGTCCGTCTTCGTCGCCTGCAGCACGATCGGCACTTCGTCGTACACGCTGCCCGCAGCGGCGCCGCGGTCAGCCGGTGCGCCGACGGTAATCGCCGTCGAAGCCGTGTCCGCGTAGCCCGCGATGAAGTCGTCCTTCGATGCCGGCGGCTGCTCCCAATAGCCGTAGGCGCGGTCGAAGTCCTTGCGGTTCACCGCGTCGTACAGCGAGTACACCACGTTGATCGAGCCGGTCCGGTTGTCGTAGGGCGCGTCGTAGTGCGCGACGCGGTCGGCCCACGGCTGACAACCGGCATCGAGCAGGGCCCGGATCGCGGCGTTGCTATCGGCCGGGGCGATGCTCGCCTCGTCGATCCGCCAGAGCTCGTCGGCCGGGTCATCGCTCACGCCGGGCGCCGCGCGGTACATCGCGTAGCACCCGGAGAACAGCTGCTCCGTGCCGTCGTTCAGCTTCGCCCGGATGACCGCCGCCACGAGCTGGTGGCGCGACCCGGCCGCCGCATCGATGTCCGATGCCGCTTCGAACGTCCCGATGCTGTACGCGGTGTCCGCGTAGCCCTGCCTGAACTCGTCGAGGCTCTGTGGCGGGTTCCGCCAGTAGCCGTACGCCCGCTCGAAGTCGCCGAGGTTCACCGCGTTGTAGTACGAGTTCATCGCGCGCAACGCCTCGGTCGCGTCGTCGTACGGGCGGATGTCCGTCTCGGGGTCGAAGCTCGCGCCCTTGCCGCCCTGGCCGCCGTTCGAGCCGTCTGCTGGCGTCTTCGCCGGTGGTTGCTGCCCGGCCACATTGCTCCCACCCGGCGAAGGCGATGCACCGTCCGTGGCACTCGGGGGATTCGTCGCGCCCGGAGTCGTATCCGAATCGTTGTCGCCGCCGTTGCAGCCCACTGCCAGCACCCCAATCAGGATGCTGGCCGTTGACGTTGCAAGTATTTGTCCCAACCGTGACCTGTTCGTAGCGTTCCTCCTGTCGCTGTGACGTGCTTGCACATCGGTCAGGTGGTCGCGCCCCTTCCGCTTCCACTTCACTGTTGCCTGGCGAATGTCGAGGTGAAATACGCCGCTCTCACCATCTGGCAGGATTTCGCCGATAGTTCGCAACACCAGAAACAGCGTCGCCTTTGCAAGCTTCTGTCACATGAACGAACAGACGGCTCGGAAAGTTTCAATCGTAAAGAACGCCCGGCCATCGGCCGGGCGTCCTGTTGTCGTGCCCATCCGCGCTTAATGCGCTTCTTCGAGCTCCTTCTTGTGCGAATCGATGACCTTCTGCGCCAGGTGCGATGGCACTTCGCCGTAGTGGTCGAACTCCAGCTCGAAGGCACCCCGCCCCTGCGTGATCGACCGCAGGTCCGATGCGTAGCGCTGCACTTCGGCCAGCGGCACCTCCGCCTCGACGATGCTCATGCCGCCGTCGGGGCTGATCCCGTGGATCTTGGCGCGCTTGGTGTTCAGGTCGCTGACCACGTCGCCCGCGTGGTCGTCGGGCGCGAACACCTTGATTTTCATGATGGGCTCGAGCAGGGTCGGGCCCGCATCGTTCACGGCGTCCTTGAGCGCCTGGCTCGCCGCCAGCTTGAACGCCATTTCGCTCGAGTCCACCGGGTGGTGCTTGCCGTCGTAGAGCACGACCTCGCAGTCGGTCAGTTCGTACCCGGCGAACACGCCCGATCCCGCCGTTTCGTGGACGCCCTTGTCCACCGCAGGGATGAACTCCTTCGGTACCGACCCGCCGACCACCCGCTCCGTAAACCTGAGCCCCGACCCGCGCGGCAGCGGGTTCACCTCGATCGCAACGCGCGCGTACTGCCCGTGGCCGCCGGTCTGCTTCTTGTGCGTGTAGTCGCCGGTCGCCTTCTTCGAGATCGTCTCGCGGTAGGGCACTCGCGGCAGCGCCAGCTCCACATCGACGTTGAACTTGCGGCGCAGGCGCTCGATCGTGACGTCCAGGTGGGCATCGCCGAGGCCCGCCAGCACGATTTCGCCCGTCCCTTCGCGGCTGAGCTGCAGCCCGGGGTCCTCTTCGACCAGGCGTTGCAGGCTCGGCCCGAGCTTATCGACGCCCGCCTTCGAGGTGGGCCGGAGGGCCATGCTATACACCGGGCTCGGGAACGAAATCGGCGGCAGCGTGACCTGCTGCTCCTTCGTGCAGAGCGTGTCGCCCGTGCCCGTGTGC
>JBLNCO010000252.1:0-10234 GCA_050260715.1 Hyphomicrobiales bacterium
CCGTGCGCTCCCTATCGGTCGCGGTACTGACTCTAGTTGCCTGAGGCCAGTCTGTGGCTAAATCCTGAGTCCCGCACAGAAGGCGACGCGAGCGCCCCGGACCGCGACCGTCGCCCAGCCGTCTGGCCGACGCGGCCACCAGCGGAGTCCACCGGGCTACTGCCGCAGTCAGTACCGCGACTGTTAAGGAGCGCACGGCGTCAGGAGTCGCGGGCGACTCTCATCTTGGCCGGGTTCCAACTCCCATCTCTGCTGACCCTTATGGCCACGGTGTGCAGCTGCCCGCGACCGACCGGTACCGCGACAGTTAAGGAGCGCACGGTGTCAGGAGTCGCCGACCGCTTTCATCCTGGCCGGGTTCATTCTCCGGTGTCGGTTCAGTCCTTCAGCTCCGGGCCCTGGCCCTCGAGGACATACCCGCAGGCTCGATCGACTTCTTCCTCGCTCCAGAGGTATCGCGTGCTGCCATGGCGCGACCAGATGCGTTCATCGGTCCTCGCCAGGCCACGCCGCCGCAGCTCCTGGGTGCTCCTGGCCTTCAGCTCACGGAGTACCTGCTCCGGAGGCACGTTGGCTGCGAGGATGACGACGTGCACGTGCTCGGTTCGTACAGCCAGCGCGGCGAGATACCACCCCCGGTGGGAGCAGAGCTCGCGAATCGCGGCATCTACTCCTGCGCGCATTGCAGCGTCGAGGGCGACCGGCGGGTGTCGAAGACGAGACCGGGCAGCCTGCTCGCGCCTGGGATTGGGCGCGATCGGAGGGTCGCCGTAGGTGCGGTGCTGGCGATCCATCGACCCTCGAAGGTCTCCATGTAGCCACGTGCCGTAGCAGCGAAATGAAATGAGATATCCGAGCAAGTCGCCCACGGCGGGGAGTGTGGCAGACGCCGCTGTTGAGCTGAACCAGCCTCCTGGAGCCGCGCTCGGGGATCGTCGTGCGGCACTGGTGCCGAGACAACGCGAAAGTGCCCGGCCCGGCTGCGTCCGTGCGCTCCCTGACGCGGTACTGACTCTCCGTGCCCTGCGGAAGGCCGTTTCGAGGGTGGCGGAACACCTCCTCAGCAGCCGAGGCGGTCGAGGTAGCGGGTGATGTGGGTGAGGAACTCCCGCGGGTGGGTGCGCCAGTAGCCGGGGTCGCCGGCGATGACCAGTTCGCAGTCGGGGATCTTTTCGGCGAGGAGGCGGCCGGCGCGGGCGGGGTGCAGGCCGTCGCCTTCGTGGCAGAGGACGAGCGTCGGCACGCGGATGGCGCGGTAGCACTCGGGGTCGTGGTAGGGCGATTCGAGCAGCCCGCGAATGGCGTAGGTAAGCGCGAGCGGGTTCTGTGAGAGCAGCCAGCGCGCACGTTCCTCCGAATCTTCCGGCGAGGCGGCGAACCCCGGGATCTGCTTCGCCAGCTGGACCGTTGTTTCGAGGCCGTAGTTCTCGACGGCGGCCGCGAGCATATCGAGCACCATGATCGCCTGGTGTTCGCCCTCGGCGCGCATGGGCTTGTGCCCCAGCGGCGGCGGCATGACGAGCACGAGCCCCCGCACCTTCTCGGGCTGTTCGATCGCCACCCAGAGGGCGGTCGCCGCGCCCATCGATCCGCCGCCCACAATCGCCTGGTCGGCGCCGGCCCAGTCGATGAGCGCGCTCATGTCGCGGCCGAGCGCTTCCCAGGTGTAGCCGGCGGCCTCGCGCGGGCCTTCGGACTGACCGTGGCCGCGGGCATCGTAGAGCAACAGGCGGACGCGCTCTTCGAGCTCGGCGAGCTGGCCGTGGTTGTCGTCGACCTGTTCGATCGAACCGAGGAGCCCGTGGCCGAATACGGCGAGCGGCCCTTCGCCCCGGATGCGGTAGCGCTGGCGGAATCCGTTAATCTCGGCAAAACCAGTGGTCACGGCAAAAGGGTAGCACCAGCCCGGCCCTGCTCTCGCCCCACTGCGGGTGTGGGCAGTACCATCGATTCACCCCACCTATACGAAGGAGCAAGCGGCTGCGACCGGCCAGCCGGCGCGAAACCGCGAGACATATGACCCAACCGACCGATGAGGAGCGCCGCGCGCTCGACGAACTGCTCACCAGCCTCGACCTCGAACCTCTCGGCGACGACCGCTTCCGGGGGCCGATTCACCAGCGTGAGGGCCGCCTGTTCGGCGGGCTCATCCTCGCGCAGGCGGTGATGGCCGCCGGGCGCACGGCAACGAAGGGCGACATCCATTCGCTGCACGCCTACTTCCTGCGCGGGGGCAAGCCGGCCATCCCCGTGGACTACCAGGTCGAGCGCATTCGCGAGGGGCGGACGTTCATCACGCGGAGGGTCACGGCGATCCAGGGCGGCGACGTGATTTTCGAGGCGTCGGTGGGGTACACGCTGCCGGAACCGGGAATTTCGCACCAGGCGCCGATGCCCGCCGCCCCGGACCCCGAGGGTCAGCCGACGTGGTGGGAGACGCTCATGCGGACGCCCGTGCCGCGGCGGATGCGCTGGATCAACCCGGTCGACATCCGCACCGCGGAGTTCAAGGACGAGGCTCGCGGCGAACGGCTGCCGTCGCGGGCGGTGTGGACCCGTGTGGTGGGCCAGCTGCTCGACGACCCGCATATCCACGCGGCGATGATGGCCTTCATGAGCGACAGCGGGCTCGTGGGCACCGTCGCGAATTCGTACGGGCTGTGGAACGAACGCAACACGAGCGCGAGCCTCGACCATGCGATCTGGTGGCACCGGCCGCCGCGTTTCGACGACTGGATCCTGTACACGAGCGAGAGCCCGGCGGCGCACAACGCACGCGCGCTCATCTTCGGGGCGATGTACACGCGCGACGGCGTGCGGGTAGCGTCGGTCGCGCAGGAAGGGCTCTTCCGGGAGCTGAAGCCGGGCGAACAGCGGTAGCGGCGGGCGCTGCACGATCTTTAGCCATGCGCTAACATGCCGCCGCAGCGAGGCCCGCGGGCCCATTTCGCGCAGGAGGCAGCAGCATGACCGAGGCGACCACCGTTCCCGTCCGCAATGGTGATTTCAACATTCCCGTGTACCGCGCGGGCTCGGGGGAGCAGCTGCTCTTTCTGCATGCGGCCGGGGGGATGGCGCGCGGGCTTACGCCGGACCTGGAAACGCTGGCAAAGAGCTACGAGGTGATCGCGCCGGTGCTGCCGGGCTGGGACGACACCGAGGGTCTGCAGCAGATCGACGACATCCACGACCTGGTGTTCTTCCTGCAGGACCTGATCGACGCGCTCGAACTGAAGACGCCCGTGAACGTGATGGGCCATTCGCTGGGCGGCATGTTCGCAGCCGAGCTGGCGGCGGCGCGCCCGGACCTGGTGAAGAAGCTGGTGCTGGTCGCGCCGACGGGCCTCTGGATCGACGAGACGCCAGTGGCCGACATGTTCACGGCGCTGCCGCCGGAGCTCCCGGGCCTGCTGTTCGGCGACCCGAACAGCCCCGTGGTGGCCGAGATGTTCAAGCCACCTGCGAACGAGGATGAGCTCGCCGAGCGCATGTACCTGCAACTCGCGAACTTCGCCGCCGCCGGGAAGTTCCTCTGGCCCATCCCCGACAAGGGGCTGAAGAAGCGGCTGCACCGCATCAAGGCCCCGACGCTCATCCTCTGGGGCGATTCGGACCGGCTGGTTCCGCCCGCGTACGGCCCCGTGTTCGAATCGAAGATCGCGAAGGCGCAGCTGCACACCATCAAGGGCGCGGGGCACATGCTGCCGGTTGAGAAGACGGACGAGTTCGTCTCCGAAGTGAAGGGTTTCCTCGGCTAGCGCTATTCGTTGTGGGAACGTGGGGGCGCCGCCTGTGACGGTGCCTCCGTTTATGCGAGGGGGTTTGCGATGCCAGCTTCGAATTCGTGCGTGAAGACCGGCGAACGCCAGGTCGCGATGACCACCATCCCCTACCCGGACGAGCCGGGCCCGGGACAGGCGCTGGTGCGGACGACGCTGAGCACCATCTGCGGCAGCGATATCCACATCGTCGACGAGCTTCCCATACCTGGCGGCGTGCCGATGGGCCACGAGGCGGTGGGGATCGTGGAGGCGGTAGGGGCCGGCGTAACGCGCTTTAAGCCCGGCGACCGCGTGGTGACGAGCTGCCTGGTGTGCTGCGGCTTCTGCGCGCGCTGCATGGAGGGCAACCCGCAGGTCTGCCAGACGTTCGCCGCGCCGGGGAACCTCCTGTTCGGGGCCCAGGGCGAGTACTTCCTGGTCAACGGCGCGCAGACCACGATGGCGAAGGTGCCCGACGACCTCGAAGACGAGCAGGTGTTGTTCGTGACGGACATTATGTCCACCGGGTTCGGGGCGATCGAACGGGCGGAGATGAAGGCAGGGGACACTGTCGCGATTTTCGCGCAGGGGCCGGTGGGGCTGTGCGCGACGGCCGGCGCGCGGACGCTCGGCGCGGGAATGATCATCGCCGTCGAAAGCATCCCGGAGCGCCAGGAGATGGCGCGCCGCTTCGGCGCCGATGTCGTGGTCGAGCCCGGCGATGCGGTGAACGAAATCATGCGCCTGACGGGGAACAGGGGCGTCGACGTCGCGGTCGAAGCGCTCGGCAACCAGGCGACGTTCGAAAACTGCTGCGCAGTGGTGCGGTTCGGCGGGACCGTGAGCTCCGTGGGGGTGTACGGCGCGTTTCCCACGCTCACGATGCCGACCAGCGGCTCGTTCATGCACCGCAAGCTCGTGACAACCCTCTGCCCGGTGGGCACGGAGCGTATGGAGCGGCTGATGGCGCTCATCCGCAAGGGACACGCCGACCTGCGGCCGCTGTTCACGCATTCGATGAAGATCAGCGAGACGCCGGAGGGCTACGACCTCTTCCGGGAACGGCGCAGCGGGGTACTGAAGATCGCCCTCCGGCCGTGAGCCGCCCTACCGGGTAGCCACCGCCCCCGGTAGGCTCGAAGCATGCAACTGGGGATCATCGGGCTTGCGCGCTCGGGCAAGACGACCGTGTTCAACGCGGTGACGCGTGGCTCTGCGCAGGTGGGCGCGTACAGCGCGAGCAGCCAGCCGAATGTCGGCGTGGTGCACGTGCCCGACGAGCGGGTCGACCGCCTGGCGGAGATGTACCACCCGAAGAAGAAGACGTACGCGACGATCCAGTACGTCGACTTCCCGGCGGCCGGCGAATCATTCGGAAAGGGCGAGGGACCGGCGGGCAAGTTCATCAACGACCTCGGCCGGATGGATGCGCTCATCCACGTGGTGCGCGCCTTCGAAGACGAGACCGTGCCGCACCCGGAGGTGACCATCGATCCCCACCGCGACATCGCGACGATGGACCTCGAGCTCGCGTTCGCGGACCTCGGGCTCATCGAACGGCGGCTGCAGCGGGTCGAAACGGAGATCCGCTCGATGAAGGCGGGCGAACGAGACGCGTCCGTACGTTTGCGCGACCTGCTTGGGCGGATGAAGGCGGACCTCGAGAACGACGTGCCGGTGCGCGCCCAGCAACTCAGCGACGACGACTGGCGGGCGCTCGAAGGAACGCAGTTCCTCACCGCGCGGCCGCTGCTGCTCATCATCAACATCGGCGAAGAGGACCTGCCGCGGCGGGCGGAGATCGAGGCGGAGTACCGCGAACGGTATCGCGGCCCGGGGCGGGACGTGGCCGTGTTCTGCGGGAAGTTCGAAATGGAGCTGAACGAGCTCGACGAGGAGGCGGCCGCGGAGTTCCGCGAGTCCGCGGGGGTGACCGAGAGCGGCATGGCCGGCGCGATCCGCATGAGCTACGCGCTGCTCGGGCTCATCAGCTTCCTCACCGCGGGGCCCGATGAGTGCCGGGCATGGACCGTGGCTGCGGGTTCGACCGCGCCGGTGGCGGCGGGGAAGATCCACAGCGACCTGCAACGGGGGTTCATCCGCGCGGAGGTCATCAAGTTCGAAGACCTGATGGCCGCGGGCAGCGAGGCGGAAGCGAAGAAGCGCGGGCTCGTCCGGACCGAGGGGAAGCAGTACGTCGTCCAGGACGGCGACATCCTGAACATCCTGTTCAACGTCTGACCGAGCGGCGGCGCTACTGCTTCGGTGGGATACCGAGGAGCGCCTTGTTCTTGGTCTCGGCGAGGACGGCGCGGACGACGGTGAACGCGAAGAGCACCAGCCCGAGCCAGGCGAGCACGCCGGCGGTCGCGGCGAGGTGCATCCGGTTGTCGGTGCCGAGTTGCGCGGAGAAGAGCCCGGCGAGGATGCGCAGCGCTGCGGCGGAAACGAACAGCCAGAGCGGCGCCCGCTCCGAGAAGCGCGCGTCGCGGGCTTCGGCACGTTCGAGCGCGAAAATCGGCGCGACGAGCTGGGCCATGCCGACGATGAGGAGCGTGATCATGCCGAGCCCGAAGGCGTGGCGGGCCGCGTCGCGGAGCCCAAAGGCTTCGAATTCGCCCGATGCGAGCGTGAGGACACCGGCCCAGGCGAGGAACACGCCACCTGCGAGCGTCGTGATGTTCGCAGCGAGCACGAAGGACGATGCGCGCCGGGCGCGCGGCCGCAGGCGGTGGGCGGTGCCATAGACCGCACCCGCGACGGGCGCCAGCCAGGCGATGCCGAGGCCGGCGAGCACGAATCCCGCACCTTCGAGGCGGCTGCTGGCAGCGTCGCTGAGGTCGAAGAGCGAGAGGGCGATGAGCAGCACGCCCAGGTTCAGCGCGACGCCGGGAACAATGGCGCGATTGACGGTCAGGGGGCCCCGCCCGAAGAACACGGGGACGCTCCGGCCCTGCACCGCCCAGACGAAGTTGGCGATGGCGCCAAGCATGACGATCCAGGTGAGCGCGTCATCGAGGGAGAAGGGCGTGTAACGGTCGTGGTCGACCGCCCGGACGGCGGCGGGCACGGTGAGCGCGGCCCAGGTGAACCACCAGGCGGTGCCCGCCCAGGCGAAGTAGCGCCATGCTTCGCGGCGTTTGCGGCCGAGCGCGAGCGTCACCGTAAGCACACAGGCGACCGCGGCGATGCCGAGCGCGCCCGAAATTGCGGCCGCGATGAGCATGCCGTCGCCGAATTCGCCGGAGGGGCCGGGCTGAACAATCGTGCGGACCACGACCGCGAACACCAGCAGGACGAGGATGGGCATGGTGATGCGCCGGGCCAGGGGAGGACGCCCGGCAAACCGCGGGATAAGGCGCATCGCCATGCCCGCCACGAACAGGCCTGCCCAGCCCTGCAACTGTGCCCAGCCGTGGGCCTGGGTGAGCTGCGGCACATGGTCCTCGCCGGGCAGGACGCCGGTAATGATGAGCGGCAACAGGACCGCGAGCACGAATCCGCCGAGGAGCGCGATCGCCAGCGCGGACGCCACGTAACCGAGGTAGGAACGGTCTTCGACCGCGGGTACGACGTCGGCGTGGCGGACGGTGGGTGGCGCTAAGGGGATGTCGCTCGCGTACCTTCGGGCCATTGGCAAGCTCTCGCTGGGGACTGGATCCAGCCTAAGCCGCGAGCCGCGCGCGCGCAGGCGCCAAAGGGCCGTGACTCGGGGAACGAACGGTCCGGGTCAGGAATGTCCGTTGCCCTTTCCGTTCCCGTTGCCGTTCCCATTGCCGTTTTCATTGCCGTTCCCGTTGCCGTTCCCGTTTCCATTGCCGTTCCCGTTCCCGTTGCCGGTCCCGTTCCCGTTGCCGTTCCCGACGCCTTCGGGCGGGCCGTTGCCGTTATCGAGGCCGTTGCCGTTGCCAATGCCGTTCCCGGGGTGGTCGGGGGTCGGGACGACGGTAGGCGTGGGCGTGGGCGTGCTTTCTCCGCCGCCACCTTCGCCGCCGGGCGTTGGCGTGGCGGTGGGCGGGTTGGGCGTGGGCGTGCTCTCGCCGGGGTCCGAAGCTGGCGGATTGTCCTGGCCGGGCGGCGTCCCGCCATGGCCCGGCGGAGTGCCGCCGTGCCCGGGCGGCACGACCGGCGGTGGCACAACGGGAGGCGGCACGGCCGGCGCTTCCGGAGCGGGCGTGGGTGTGCTGGTCGCGTGGCCGGGAGCGTTGGCGCTGTTGCCGCCCGCGTTCGAATGGGCGGGCGGGCGACCGGGCTCGTCCTCGCCGTGGGGGTTCGCGAGCGAGTCCTGACCGTCGGGCTGCTGGCCGGGTGCGGCGGGGTTCCCGTGAGGGTCGTCGTCCATGGCCGGCTGCGCACCGCCGTCCTGGCTGCTCGCATCCGATTCGCCCTGCGCCGAGTGATCGTTCGGGTTGCCGGAGGGTCCGGGCGCGCCGTTAGGCGAGTTGCCCGGGCTTCCCGGGTTCGAAGGACCGCCGCTCGACGAGCCGCCGCCGGACGTGGCACCGCCACCATCGCCTCCACCCCGGTGGATGATGAACAGCGGGCCGGATTCGGGCGTAAGGAGCGTGGTGATGGCACCGTGCTCGACTTCGGCTTCGCCCTCGGCGACCCAGACCCAGAACCCGTCGGCGAGGGCGTCCACCTTGAGGACGGTCGGGCCGTGGAGCTCGGCGGTGAACGCGGCGGCGACCACGCGGACGCGCTTCTCGCGGCTGTTCACGCTCAGGTCGCCGCCGAGGCCGCTGTTGGCGACGCCGAGCGAACCTTCCAGGAGTTCGACGCTGAGCACACCTTCGGAGTTGCCGTAACGGATCACGGATCCGGCGTCGAGGCCGAGGCGCACGTTCTCGCCGACCTTCACCCAGCTGGGGGCGACAGCGCGCGCCTCTTCGCCGATGGGGATGCGCGCGGAGAGATGGCCATTGACCATGATCGCGCCATCGGAGTAGGCGGCGCTCGGGACGCCCGCCGGTCCCTCGTCGCCGCCGTTCGGGACGTACTGGTAGGCCGCGACGATGGCGGCGGCGATGCCGATGCCCGCCGGCACGGCGACCCACCGTTCGCGGAGCAGCGGCAGGAACTCGCGGGCGCTCTCCTGTTCGCCGAGCTGCGACATGATGCGGAGCCGGAGGGCCTCCTTGCGCTCGGGGCTCAGCGGGCGCGGCGCAGCCTGCGCGAGCAGGTGCTCCACGTAGCGGAATTCGATCGTCCCATCGTCCCTACGGCGCAGCATCGGCCATCGCCTTTCGCATGCGCCGGAGGGCGCGCAGGAGGAGCTGGCGCACGGCGCCTTCGCGCTTGCCCATGATGCGCGCTATCTCCTCGTGGGACTTACCGCTGAAGTAGCGCAAAACCACCACCTGGCGCTGATCCTCCGTCAGGACCGAGAGGGCCTGGCGAACCAGGCGGTGGACGTCGGCCGGGTCTTCCTGGAAGGGAGGGGAATCCTCCGCCAGGTCGAGATCGACGATGGGCAGCGTGCGCTGGATGTGGCGCCAGTGGTCGCGAATCTCGTTTCGCGCAATGGCGAAGATCCAGCGGCGGAACTGGTCGGTGCCGGTGCGGTAGCGGCGGGCCGAACGCCACGCCTTGAGGAAGGTGTTGGCGAGCAGGTCTTCGGCCACGGTGTCGTCGTGGCACTGGCCGCGGAGGTAGGCGTAGAGCTCGTCGGCGAGGATGTTGTAGATCTGCTCGAACGCGTGGCGGTCGCCCTCAGCGGCGCGGCCAGCGAGGTAGTCGAGGAGCGGCGCCTGTTCGCGCTCATCGCTGGCCAGCTTCGAAAGAGGCCAAGAATCCTGCACTGAGAGCGGTCTTCCTTTCCCCGCCTGGCCCCGGGCTCTCCATGATCGTCGGCTGCCGCCACAATACGCACCATGCACAACCGGGTTACAACTCCCGGGAAGGCCGGGCGCTCAATAGTAACCCCACTCCGTATCGCAATGGCTGTCAATTGGTTAAGCGAAAGTGACAAACGCGTCGGGGCGTTAACCGGCGCGCGAGCTGGGCGTTCACCGCGGCGACCCTTCACCCGGCCCATTCCGAACGCTGCGCTATGCTGGATGCGATGGCCGAACAGTACGTCGCCTCCGACAAGCGGACCGGGCTCGAAGTGGCGGTGACCGGGGAGTTTCCGCCGCACCACGAGGACCGCATCCGTATCGCCCGCACGAGCACGCTCTTCACGCGGCTGATGTCGACCATCCTGGCGACCGAGAACGAGACGCAGCGCCGGGAGCGGTTCCTGGCCGTCGAGACGCAGCTCGAACTGGCGGACGCGCTCATCCGCGAGGACATGGAAGAGGTCCAGCGGCTGATGCAGTCGACGATGGAGAAGATGGGGATCACAAAGGAGCAGCTCGACGAGATCGCGCGGCGGATCATCGAGCAGTTCGGGCAGGACCCGAACAATCCCGGCGGCCCCGACTTCCCGCAGTTCCCGAACAACTAGGCTGTTGGCTATTGGCTATTGGCTG
>JBLNCO010000253.1:0-3067 GCA_050260715.1 Hyphomicrobiales bacterium
CGTGGCGCGCCGTCTACGAGGGACGGAGGATCAACGGTCACGGGGTGCCCGCCGCGCGGAGGCGCCTGACCATCGTGTACCTCGTCAGCCGCGGTACTGCGTCTTGCCGCCGACCTTGTCCTTGTTCAGGCGCTTGTTGAGGTGAAGCCCGTCGAGCAGGAACTCGACGGCGGAAGCGGTTTCGGCGGGCGAACCAGAGGCGCCGATCTTGTCGATGGCGGCCTGCAGCCCGTCGACCTGCTGCGCCAGCTTCACGTACTGGTCGCTGGGAGTCAGCTCGCCGACTTCGGCAGCGAACCCGGCCTTGAAGCGGTTCACGACGGGCTCCAGTTCGCCGAGGTTGAACTGGCGGTTGAACACGGCCACCACGGCGCCCTGGATGAGCTTGTCGATGATCTGCTCTTCGCGGCCATCTTCGACCGTTTCGAACTCGACCTTGCCCGTGAGCGACGGGACGACGTAGGGAAGGTCGCTGACACGCGGCACCACGACGTCCTCGCCGGTGACGATGGCGCGGCGGAGGGCGTTGGCGAGCATGCTTTCGTAGTTGGCGATGCTGGCACGGACGCTGACGCCGGAGCGCTGGTTTACGTCGGGGCTACGGCGGGCCAGCCGGCTGATCTCGGCGATGATCTCCTTCATGTACGGCGGGACGACGACCTTGAAGTCGGCCGGCACCGGGTGGTGCTCCGCGTCCATGATGTCGATTTCGTGCTCGATCTTGACCGGGTAGTGCGTGCGCACCTGGGCGCCGTAGCGGTCTTTCAGCGGCGTGATGATGCGGCCGCGGTTGGTGTAGTCCTCGGGGTTCGCGCTGGCGACAACGAAGACGTCGAGCGGCAGCCGGATGCGGTAGCCGCGAATCTGGACGTCGCGCTCCTCCATGATGTTGAGCAGGCCGACCTGGATGCGCTCGGCGAGGTCGGGGAGCTCGTTGATGCAGAAGATGCCGCGGTTCGTGCGCGGGATGAGCCCGTAGTGGATGGTGAGCTCGTCCGAGAGGTAGCGGCCCTCCGCCACCTTGATGGGGTCCACCTCACCGATGAGGTCGGCGATGGTGATATCGGGAGTCGCGAGCTTTTCGCCGTAGCGGTCCTCGCGGTCGAGCCACTCGAGCTCGGCGGCGTCGCCCTTTTCGGCGATGATGTCGCGGCCCTGGCGGGTGATGGGAGCGAAGGGGTCCTCGGGGATTTCGCAGCCGGCGAGGACGGGAGTGGCCTCGTCGAGGAGCGAGGTGAGGGAGCGAATCATGCGAGACTTCGCCTGGCCGCGCTCGCCGAGGAAGATGATGTCCTGCCCCGCGAGGATGGCGTTGACGATGTGAGGAACGACGGTCTCTTCGTAGCCGAAAACGCCCGGGAAGATCTCCTCGCCGTTGCGGATCTTGGCGATGAGGTTCTTGCGCATTTCTTCGCGCACGGGAAGGACCTGGTAGCCCGAAGCCTTCAGTTCGCCGAGCGTGCGAGGCCGTTCGAGAGTTGTCACGAATACCACTCCTCTCCCGCCACCACTGCTCTCGGTTCGCGGGGACTGAGGGCGACGAACGGGATCGGTGCGTTCACCGGAGCCCGGCCATCGCCGAAAGCGATGTGTGCGAGGTGTCCCTCGGGCCGCCCGCACCTGAGGTCGATCATAGGGAGCGGCTATGGCCTGTCAACCGCGGCCCGCACCTTCATTGACCGCCGGAGTACCCGGTTTCGAACCCGTGAGCACCGCTTCGATCGCGGCGAGCGCGGCCGAATCGTTCACGTTCCGGAAGCTGTCGAGGCCGGGGTCGAGGGTGGCAACTTCAGCTTCCGAGAATTCACGCACGCGCAGGCCGCGGAGGGCGGCCTGGACGCCGCGCCGGCCGGTAGCGAGCGCAGCTTCGAAAACGGGGAGGCACGTGGCCGGGTCGTAGGCGGCGACCAGCGGTTCGCGGTAGCCGCCAACAACCGGGACGACCGCATCGTGGCCGGCCAGCCGTTCGGCGAGGCCGGCGAGGAGCGCCGGCCGGAGCAACGGGGCATCGCACGGTGCGACGACACAGGGTCCAACGAGCTGCGTGAAGGCGGTGACCAGCCCGGCGAGCGGCCCGAGCGCCTCGTACCGGTCGTCGAGGACGCGGACCGGCACGTGGGAGTCGAGCGGGGGGAGCAGCTGGTGGGCGGCGCGCACGACGACCAGCTCGCGGCAGTGCACAGCCAGGGCATCGGCGACCCACTGGAGCAGCGGACGGCCGAGGAGGAGAGCGGCGGCCTTATCGGCGCCGAAGCGCGTGCTCTTTCCGCCGGCGAGGATCACGCCGGTGGGTTGCGTGATTGGTTCCACGCCCGCCATGGTAGGGGAATGGGCAGGTTCGGGAAGGAGGGCTCGCGTGGGCCTGTTTTCGCGCAAGCCGCGCATCGATGACCACACCTATGACCGGCTGATGACGTCGTTCGGGAGGGTGGTGGACCTCGACCCGTTCGTGGCGCGGCCGGCGGCGGCACTGGCCGAGCACGTGGTCCGCGAGGACCCGGAGGTGATCGCGCGGCTCGACGAACGGCTCTATTCGGGGGCGGCGGTCTACCACCTGCGGCTGCTGGCAGGCTCGTGGATCATGGCCCGGGAGGGCAGCGTGCCCCGCCAGACCGCCGAGGTGTTCGAAGAGGCGGTGGCGTGGAAGTTCGGACCGCTGGTCAAGGGGAGCGGCCGGCTGTCGCACCGGCTGTCGGAGCTGGCGCGGGGCGAGGGTGAGCGCGACCTGCGGCTCGATGGGGACCGCTAGGCCGGTTTCTCCCAGAGCATGACGGTGAAGTTGGGGACGCGGTACCAGTCCTCGAAACGCGGGTTGTCGCGGAGCGAGTCGTCGGGCGGGTAGGGCTCGATGAACTCGCGGAGGATGAGCCCGGCCCGCAGATACGCCTCCATGTAGGCGCCGAGCGGCCGGTGCCAGTTCACGATTTCGATGCCGGCCCATGAGAGCTGCTGCTCGCGCTCAGTGAAGTAGTCGTCGATGGGGTAGTGGAGCCGGTTACCCTGCGCATCGCGGATCCAGCCGGTGGCCGCGCTCATGAAGCTGACGTTCGCGACGAGCAGCCTGCCT
>JBLNCO010000254.1:0-3846 GCA_050260715.1 Hyphomicrobiales bacterium
CGCGCGCGACCTCGTGCGCGATGACGTGCGACGGGTGGTCGTGGTTCGCAGGCACCTGCACCGCCAGCTGGCCACCGGGCTTCAGCCCCGCGACCAGCCGCTCGAACAGCTTGTAGTGCTCGGGCACCCACTGCAGCGCCGCATTGGAAAAGACGAGGTCGAAGGGCGAGTGGGGCGCGAACCGGAGGATGGTCCCGAGCCGGAACGTGAGACCGTTGCCGGCGAACTGGCTGCACTTTTCGAGCATCGTCTCCGAGTTGTCGAGGCCGATGCTGGCCCGCGCCTGCACGCGCTCGTGCATGACCTTCGTGAGCTCGCCGGTGCCGCAGCCGAGGTCGATGGCGCGCCCGCCCGGGATTGGCTCGACGAGCTCGAGCAGGTCGAAGAAGGGCTGGCTCCGTTCGTCGCGGAAGCGCTCGTACTGTTGGGGATTCCAGGGACTGGCCATGCGTGGGCTCCTTTCCGCCATGCGGCGTCTGAAGCCCTTTCCTTCCGTGGGCACCCGTCCGCGACTCCCGATTGGGCCGGTGGGCTCGGGGGGTGCAGCATGCCGGGAACCGGCATCCCAAGCATACGACCCGCACCCGTGCGCCGGGTATCCCCGCTAGCGGTGGAAGCGAAGGACGACGGCCCCGAAGGCCAGTTGTTCGCCGCCGCGCAGGGCTGTCGCGCGGCCGTTCAGCGGGCGGCCGTTGACGAGCGTCCCGTTCGTGCTGCCGAGGTCGGCGATGCGCCAGCCCTGGCGCGTCTGCTCGATGCGGGCGTGGCGCGCGGAGACGGAGGCGTCGCCGAGGATGATGCCGTTCGTGGGGTCGCGGCCGAGCGTCATTTCGGGGGCGAGCGCGAACTCCGTGCCCACGGGCAGGCCGGTGCTCGCAGGCGCCACCACGATGAGCCTTGGCCCGGCCGAAGCCGTCCGCCGCGCGGCCGGGCTCACCGTTTGCGCCGGGCGCCGCAGGCCGGCGCGCATGGCGAAGGCCGCCGCCAGCACGAACAGGAAGATGATGGCGATGAGCACCAGGCGCAGCACCAGCAGCTCGGTCGAGTCGTTCACGCGCGGTACTCCAGTGTGAACTCGAGGTCGCCGAGGGTTACCGTCCGGCCGGGCTCGAGCAGCGCGCGTTCGACGCGGTAGCCATCGATGAGCACGCCGTTGCGGCTGCCAAGGTCGCGGATCTCCAGTCCCCCGGGCACGCTCGCAATCTCAGCGTGCGAGCGCGAAAGCGCAAGGCTGGGGTAGACGAAGTCGTTCCCGGGGCCGCGGCCGATGCGAAAGGGCGTGTGCGTGAGCGGCACGAGCGTGCCATCGGCAAGGCGGAGGCCGGCGTTGCGCTGGCGGCGGATGACCTGGGTCGCGCCGGCGTGCGACGTGGCCGGCCGGTGCGCGGTGTCGGCGAAGCTGGCGGCGATGGCGGGCATCCCGGCCGGCACGCTGCCGGATGCCTCGAACTCGATGATGCGATCGCCCGTGCGGCTCCAGCCCTCGCGCCGTTCGAGGCGGTCGAGCATGACTTCGAGTTCGTAGCGCAGGTCCGGGAAGGCCGGGCGGTAGCGCTCGTAGTCGTCGGGATGGAAGGTGAGGCGGAGGCGGTTGGGGGCCTGGCCATCGCGGCCGGCCTGCTGGGCAGCCGCCTGCGCGCGTTGCAGCACCTCCACGGGGTGCAGGCCGCCGCCGCTGAGCAACCGGGCGGTCTGTTCGAGCAGCCGTTCGAAGCGGGGTGCGCGATCTTCGTTCATTTGCCCAGTGCCGCCCGCAGAATTTCGCCGGCGATCGGCGACGCGACTTCGCCGCCCCGCCCGCCGTTTTCGACGACCACCGCGAGCGCAATCACCGGGTCTTCGGCCGGCGCGAAGGCGATGAACCACGCGTGCGACTGCCCTTGGACCCCCGATTCCGCGGTGCCGGTCTTGCCCGCGACCTTCACGCCGGGGATCTGTGCCCCGAGCGCCTGGCCGTTGTCGACCACCGCGACCATCATGTCGCGCACCTCGTTCGCGACCTCAGGGTCGAGGATGCGGCGGGTGCCGTGGTCTTCCAGGTCCTCCACGCGTTTGTCGCCGTCGTAGGCGGCGAGCCCGAGGTGCGGCTGGGCGAGCACTCCGCCGTTCGCGACAGTGCTGGCGACGACCGCCATCTGCAGGGGCGTCGCGAGGAGCTCGCCCTGGCCGAATGCCGTGCTCGCGAGGGCGGTTTTCGTGAGGTCGCTGCCGGGGTTGAACACCTGCGTGCGGGCGGTCGCCAGCGTAAATGGCAGTTCGGAGCCGAAGCCGAAGCGCTGGGCGGTGTCGAGCAGGTTTTCCCAGCCGAGGTCCACGCCAACCTGCGCGAAGATCGCGTTCACCGAGAAGGCGAACGCGTTGCGGAAGGGATAGGTGCCGGTGCCCTGCGCAACGTTGTTGCAGGAGATGGGGAAGCCATCGATGACGATTTCGCCGGGACAGGTGACCGTGGTGTCGGGCGTGATGACCCCATGTTCGAGCGCCGAGGACGCGGTCACCGTCTTGAACGTCGAGCCCGGCGGGTAGAGGCCCTGGGTGGCGCGGTTCAGGAGCGGCGATGCCGGGTCGTTCAGGAGCGCCTCGCCGGAATCGCCCAGGCTGCCGGGATCGTAGGTCGGCACGGAAACCATCGCGAGGACCTGGCCGGTCTTCGGGTCGAGGGCGATGACCGCGCCGGTGCGGCTGCCAAGCGCTTCCGCGGCGGCGGCCTGGAGCTCGGGGTCGAGCGTCAGGCGGACGTCGAGCCCCCTGTTCGCGTCGCGGCGAAACTCCGCGTTGAACGCGCCTTCCCACGAAGCCGCCTGCTGCCCGCTGAGCTGCCCGTTGAATGCGAGCTCAGCGCCCTGCGAACCGTAGCGCGGGTCGATGTAGCCCACCGCGTGCGCAACCGAAGCATCCGTGTAGCGCCGGGTGCCATCGGGGAGCGATTCGGCGAGCACGTTGCCGTCGCGGTCGAGGATGCGGCCGCGGTTCGGGTCCTGGAACTCGCGCAGCACGCGGGGGTTCGAGTCCTCGCCGGCGAGGTCGGTGCGGAAGACCTGCCAGTAGGTGAGGACGCCGAAGAACACGAACGCTCCAACGAGCGCGACCATGCCGAGCGACGACACGCGGCGTTCGAACTGGCCCGGGTTCAGCACGGGAACGATTGTACGGGACGCCCGGGTTGGGCTCGGGAAGGAAGCTGGTCCGCCCGCGGCCTAGCGGGGCAGGTCCTCTTCGAAGATGCCGTAGAGGGCCGGCGGCTGGATGCCGTTCTGCGCGAGCAGGGTGCAGAGCTGGCTGCGGTGGTGCACTTCGTGCTCGATCAGGCCGCCGAACACCCGCCGCCAGGCCGGGATTGGCCCCATGGTCGAAGGGATTTCGAACGTGAGTTCGGCGCTCGAGATGAGCTGCATCGTCCGTTCGCCGGTCTGGTCGACCAGCGCCTGGAGGTCCGGGAGCGTGGGGTAGTCCGCGGCGTCGTGGCCGCCGTACTTCGCGTGGATGTTCCCCGCGATCATCTCGGCGTTCCAGAGCCGCGTACGGGCGATGTGAACCACGAGCTCGGCGAGGGTGAACTCGCCCGGGGACTGCCGCCACGCCAGCAACCCGGGCGGCACGGCCGAGACAACGTCGCGCGTGCGCTCGTGTACACGCGCGACGTACTCGGCCAGGTCGTTCGGGCCAATCACCGGCTACCCGCGCGGAAGGCCGAGCCCACGGGTGGCAATGATGTTGCGCTGGATCTCGTTCGAGCCGCTGTAGATGCTCGACGGGACGGCCTGGATGTAGGCCTCGGGCATCGAGCCCGCGAGCGGCGCGCGGGGCTCTTCGGGGCGCATCTGGCCGGCGAGGCCGAGCAGATTT
>JBLNCO010000255.1:0-4009 GCA_050260715.1 Hyphomicrobiales bacterium
GCCGCAATCTCGTTCGGCTGTGGCGGTGACGACGACAGCGACGATTCGCCCGGACCCGGTACCGGAAGCACCATCACGGCGCCGCCGACCGCTTCAGGCGAAGCGAAGAAGGGCGGCACCCTGAACATGATCTGGGCCGTGGCAGACGCCCAGCTCGACCCGCATACGTCGGTGGAACACCTTTCGGCCGAGATCTACCGCGCGGCGAGCCACGGCCTGCTGAAGCAGGAAGCCGGCACCGAGAAGCCGATTCCCGACCTCGCAACCGAGTGGGAAACGCCCGACCCGACCACCCTCATCTTCCACCTGAACCCGGCGGCGAAGTGGCAGAATCTGCCGCCGGTCAACGGCCGCCCCGTCACGGCTGACGATGTGGTGTACAGCCTGAAGCGCATCGGCACGCCTGGCCCCGCTGCACCTCGCGCGTCGAGCTTCTCGGCGATCGAGGATGTCATCGCCACCGATGAGCACACCGTGACGATCAAGCTCAAGGAGCCGTTCGTCCCAATCCTGGCGGCGCTGTCGGACAAGTGGACGGTCATGGTCGCGCCTGAGGTCGTCGAACAGAACGGCGACCTGAAGCGTGGGGACATCGTCGTCGGCTGCGGCCCGTTCATCTGCGAGCAGGCCGAGTCGAGCAAGGGCGTCACCTTCGTTCGCAACCCCGACTACTGGGGCACCCCGGCCCACCTCGACAAAGTGATCTACACCACGATCACCGATGCCGAGGCCCGCGTTGCGGCCTTCCAGTCCGGCCAGGCCGACATCTCGGATCCGATCCCGGCGCTCCTGCTGAACGACTTCAAGAAAGACGACGTCGACATCTACGACTTCCCGCCTGTCTCGCTCTCGTACGGGGTCATCGGTGGCCCGCTTGACCGGCCGCCGCTGAACGACGAGCGAGCCCGGCGCGCCCTGCACCTGGCGGTCGATCGGCAGCAGCTCGGCGAAATCCTCTACCCCGGTGCGAAGTTCTCGATCGCCGGCGCCCTGCCGCACGCCGCCTGGGGCCTCCCGGAGGCAGAGGTCGCCAAGATTCCTGGCTTCGGCCCGGGCGTCACCGACGACCAGATCAAGGAGGCGCGCCAGCTTCTTTCGTCCGCGGGCCTCGAAGGCGCCGAACTGGTCATCAACACGACCCGCACCTACGCCGTCCATCACAGCGACCGCGCCGAGGCGCTGGTGCCGATGCTCGAGAAGGTCGGCTTCGCGCCGCGCCTGAACGTGCTCGAGTACGCCGTCTTCAAGGACCTCGAAGCGAAGCGCGACTTTCAGGTCACCGTTGCAACCTACGCCGCCTACGGCGACCCGAACACGCCGCTTGCGAACAGCTTCACCACCGGGGCAACCCGCAACTACTGGGGCTGGTCGGATAGCAAGTACGACGAAATGATCAAGGCCCAGCAGCAGGAAATGGATCCCGCCAAGCGGCTCGAGATGATCCACGAGATCGAGCGGTACCTGCTCAACGGCACACCGGTCGCCTTCGACAACTGGTACATGGTCACGAACGTCGCCGCGCGCAAGAAGGTGAAGAACTACCAGGGCGGCTATTCGGCGGGCTCCGCCTGCACCGGGTGGTTCCTGCCTCAGATCTGGCTCGACGCCTAGTCAGCCCTGTACGCCGGAGGGGACGAACATGACACAGCTACTCGTAAGACGCGGGATCCTTATGATTCCAACCGTCTTCTTTGCGCTGACTGCCATCTTCGTCCTCGTCCGGCTCGTCCCTGGCGACGCTGTCTCGCTGCTGCTCGATAGTTCCCAGTACTCCCAGGCCGACGCCGAGCAGCTCCGTGAACAGATGGGCCTGAACGACTCGATCCCGGTGCAGTACGGCAAGTTCATGCGACAGGCCGTCACCGGCGACTTCGGAAAATCGATGTGGACCGGGCAGCCGGTGATGAAGGAACTCCTCGTTCACCGGCTGCCCATCACCCTCGAACTCTCGGCGGCTGCCGTATTCTTCGGAATCGCCATAGGCATCCCGCTCGGCGTGCTTGCCGCCCTGAAACAGGATTCGATCATCGACTACGTTGTCCGGTCGGTCGCCATCGCGGGCCTTTCGATCCCCGGCTTCTGGATCGCGACGCTCCTGCTCGTCCTGCCCGTGTACTGGTGGAACTGGGCGCCGCCGTTCGGCTACGAGAGCATCCTCGATGAGCCCTGGACCCACATCCAGCAGATCTTCATCCCGGCGTCTGTCATGTCGCTGTCGCTCTCGGCGGTGCTCATGCGCATGACGCGCTCGATGATGCTCGAGGTGTTCCGGCAGGACTACGTGCGCACGGCCCACGCCAAGGGACTCTCCGGCGGGATCGTCATCCTTCGCCACTGCCTGCGGAACGGCATGCTGCCCGTGCTTTCCATCATCGGCGTCCAGGTTGCCGTCCTGATGGCGGGGACCGTCGTCTACGAATCCATCTTCACGCTGCCAGGCGTCGGCTCGTACCTGTACGAAGGGGTCACTCGCCGCGACTATCCCGTCGTCCAGGGCGTCGCGGTCATGCTCACGATCGCCGTGCTCATCGTGAACATGCTCATCGACATCAGCTACCGCATCGCCGACCCGCGCGTTCGCATTTAGGACCCGAAGGCAAACGTTAATGATCAACCAACAGGCGCAATCCGACGATCTCGTGGTCACCCGGGTAGCGAACGTCCCGCAGGGCCACCGCTTCGGGCTGGTCCGGTCCGTCCTTGGGTTCGTCCGGAAGAAGCCGCTCGGGGCCGTCTGTGCGGCGCTCATTGTGATGATCGTCCTCGCCGCGATCTTCGCTGACGTCATTGCGCCGTACAGCTATAGCGAACGCTCCGGCACTCCGCTGTCGTCGCCCAGTGGCACGCACTTGATGGGTACCGACCGCTTCGGGCGCGATATGTTCTCGCGGATCATCTACGGCTCGCGCGCCACCGTTGAGGTTGGCCTTGGCACGGCGATCGTAGCCACCTTTGTTGCCATGGTGATTGGCGTCAGCTCGGGCTTCATCGGCGGCTGGTACGACACTATCATGCAGCGACTGGTCGACACCGTGATGGCGCTACCGGGAATGGTGCTCGTGCTCTCGATCATGGCGTTTGTGGGCGGCAGCACGGTGACGATTATCCTCACTTTGGGACTGCTCTCGGCCCCAGGGATGTCCCGCATTGTCCGCGGCGCGACGCTCAGCGTGCGAGAGGCGCAGTACATCGAGGCGGCGAGGGCGCTGAGCGCGTCCACACCCCGGCTGATCCTGCGGCACACGCTGCCGAATATCGTGGCGCCGGTCATCGTCATCGGGACGGTGGCGGTGGGGAATGCGGTGCTCGCCGAGGCCACGCTCTCTTTCCTGGGCTTTGGTGTGACGCCGCCGACGCCCTCGTGGGGGCAGGAGCTGGGGACATCGGGGCGGCAGTTCATGCGCGTCGCGCCGTGGCTGGCCATCTTCCCGGGCCTCGCCATCTCGCTCACGGTATTCAGCTTCAACATGCTGGGCGATGCCCTCCGCGACGTGCTCGACCCCCGGCTTCGCAACACGTAGCCCCGACGTGGCCCGGCCGGGAAGGACCGATTGCTCCCCCGGGCTGCACTGGACCGGTGCCGGCGGTGCGCTGTCGGCCGAGGAGGGACGTCATGCTCGAAGTTCGCGGGGCGGAGTCCATCTACGAAGCTGACGGCGGCTGGTGCAACGGGACACTGGCACTTCTCGTTCGACCGCTACCGGGACCCGGAGCAGACGGGCATCCGCGCCCTCCGGGTGTTCGACGACGACCGCATCATTGCCGGCACCGCATGGCCGATGCACCCGCACCAGGACATCGAGTCGCTGACATACGTGGTCGAAGGGCACTTCCTCCACGCCGACTCGCCCCGCCTGCGCAGGCACCACATCGCCGTCGCCCACGGGCACTGGGTCACCGGCCCCGAGGACCTTCACCGGTCGTGGCTCCTCCACCACGACGACCCCGAGTCGGTCGATGCCGATTACATCGCGCTCGGCCACTGGGACCGGGCGGTTCACCTCGATTC
>JBLNCO010000256.1:0-5084 GCA_050260715.1 Hyphomicrobiales bacterium
GGCCGCGGGGTGGCTTCGGGCCGCGATTCGGGCTTGTGCGCCGCCGGGCGCGGCTCCGCCGGCCGGGGGCGTTCCTGCGCCCGCCGCTGGGCCGCCGCCACATTCGGGCGCGGCTGGCGTACCGGCCGCGGGCCGAACCCTTCGCGTGGCGACTTTTCGAGCCCACAGAACGGGCACGCGACCCACGCGTAGCTCAGTGGCTTCGAGCACTGGCGGCACGGCTCCTTGAGCTGTGTCCGGCACGAAGGGCAGATGAGGAAGTCGTCGAGCACCCGCCGCTTGCAGTTCGGGCAGGCCTTCTGGTCTTCGAGCTCCTGCAGCAGCGCCTCTTCTTCGAGCGAGCGCTCATAGAGCTCAGTGAGCGTGTAGCGCGGCCGGAGGATCAGGTAGATCCAGTGCCCCGGCAGGAAGAACAGGAGGACCAGCAGGACCGCGACCGTCTGCACGATGGGGTCGCGCGTACGCTGACGGATGTCCCGGTAGGTCCAGAAGATGAGTGTGAGCCACAACGCGCCCAGGTAGATGGCGAGGATGGCGATGACGCCTTTGAGGGTGGCTTCCCACGACCCGCCGGGCCATGAGGCAAGGAACATGTGCTTCTCCCGCGTCCGCGACGCCAGCAAAGTATATCATCGGGTCTTTGTTGACCCGCCATCGGGACCTTCCCGAAATGCATCCCGGCACCGTTGCAATCCGGGTCAATCGCCGGGCGTTACGCGCCGCGATAGACTGAACCGGTGACCCAGGCCGAGCAGCTCCCCTCCCTTCTCAACAACCTGAACGAACCCCAGCGCGCTGCGGTCACCCACGGCGAAGGCGCCGTCCTCATCCTCGCGGGCCCCGGCAGCGGCAAGACGCGCGTCATTACGCATCGCATCGCCTACCTCGTCCGCGAGGGCCGGATCGCCCCCTGGCGAATCCTCGCTGTTACGTTTACGAACAAGGCCGCCCGCGAGATGCGCGATCGCGCCCGCGTCCTGCTCGGCGACGATGCCTCGAGCGTTGCCCTGGGCACCTTCCATTCGATGTGCGCCCGCTGGCTGCGCGTCGATGGCCGCGCCGTGGGCGTCGACCCCGACTTCGTCATCTACGACGACGCCGACCAGGTGGCGCTGATGAAGCGCGTGCTCGAAGAGCTGCATGTCGACCCACGGCGCTTCAGCCCGCGCGCCATCCTTTCCACCATCTCCAACGCCAAGAGCGAGATGATCGTTCCCTCGGAGTTCGCGAGCCGGGTTCGCGACTACTACGAAGAAGTCGCCTCCCGCGCCTACACGCGCTACGACGAGGCCCTCCGCGCGGCTTCAGCGCTCGACTTCGATGACCTCCTGAACGAAGCGGTGCGCATGCTCCGGGAATCGCCGCCGACGCTCGACAAGTACGCCGGCCGCTTCCTCCACGTCATGGTCGACGAGTTCCAGGACACAAACGCCGTGCAGTACCAGCTCGCGAAGCTGCTCGCGTCGAAGCACGGCAACATCGCCGTCGTCGGCGACCCCGACCAGAGCATCTACTCCTGGCGCGCCGCCGACGTCCGCAACGTGCGCTACTTCGAGCGCGACTTCCCGAACTGCACCACCTACCTGCTCGAACAGAACTACCGCTCGACGAAACCTATCCTCGCTGCCGCCGATGCGGTCATCGCGAAGAACCCCGGCCGCCACGAACGCACCCTCTGGACCGTTCGCGAAGGCGGCGACCTCATTTCGGTGTACGAGGCCTACAGCGACGAGGAGGAGGGCGAATTCGTCGCGACGGAAGCCGCACGCCTGACGGCGACCGGCCGCACCTACGGCGAGATCGCCGTGATGTACCGCACGAACGCTCAGTCGCGGCCGATTGAAGATGCCCTCGTGCGTCACCGCATCCCCTACCGGCTCATCGGCGGTGTGCGCTTCTACCAGCGCCGCGAAATCAAGGACCTCATCGCCTATCTCCGGCTCATCAACAACCGCCTGGACGAAGCGAGCCTGTTGCGCGTCATTAACGTGCCCGCGCGCGGCATCGGCGACCGCACGGTACAGCGCCTGCGTTCCTACGGCGCCGAAATCGGGCTCACCACCTGGGACGCCGCCGAGGCGGTGGCGCAGGGCCGCCAGGTGTCCGGTATCGCGCCACGCTCCGCGAACGCCGTCCGCGAGTTCGTGCGCGTCATCACCGATCTGCGCGAAAAGCGCGAGCTGCCGCTCGAAGAGCTGCTCGACGCGGTCCTTTCGGCCACCGGCTATGGGAAGTACCTGCAGGACCAGGAAGCCGACGCCCAGGAGCGTGTGGAGAACGTGCTCCAGCTCCGCTCCGTGATGAGCCAGTACGAAGAGGTCACCGGCGAGCTCAGCGACCTCGCAACCTTCCTCCAGGACGTCTCCCTCGTCGCCGATGTCGACGAGATGCGCGACGACGTCGAGGCGATCACCCTCATCACGCTGCACGCGGCGAAGGGCCTCGAGTTCCCGGTCGTCTTCCTCGTCGGCATGGAAGAAGGCGTCCTGCCGCATATCCGCTCGTTCGACGACCCGGACCAGATGGAGGAGGAGCGCCGGCTCGCCTACGTGGGCATCACCCGCGCGAAGGACCTGCTCTACCTCACGCGCTCCTACCGCCGCTACCTGATGGGCGGCCAGTCGACGAACCCGCCGTCGCGCTTCCTGAAGGACATCCCCGCCAGCGTCACGCGCCCGTGGAACTCGACCACTCCGCGCACCTACGCCGAAAGTGTGGTCCGCGCGCCGGTGCTCGAAGAGTTCGCGCCCGCCACCGCCCAGTTCAAGGCCGGCGACCGCGTCCGCCACGCGAAATTCGGCGTGGGCATGGTCGTCAGCACCCAGGAGCGCAGCGGTGACGTCGAGATCACGGTCGCCTTCGAAGGCGAAGGCGTGAAGCGCCTCGCGCAGAGCTACGCCAGGCTCGAACCGGCGTAGCCCTCCCCCAGCACGTCCAGCACGTCGCCCAGCCTCGGGAGGACCGTCCCCCGCCAGCCGGCTCCCATCTGGTCGTAGGCGAAGCGGTCGTTCGGCTTCGAGAGGTCGAGGCCAGACTGTTCCAGGTAGAGCCGCGTACCGTCGCCTTCGGCTTCCAGCCGCCACGACAGGGTCCAGCTTTCACCGAACGTATAGCTCAGGAATTCGCCCGGCCGCGATTCGATGATTCTGCAGGGCACCATGCCCCAGTTGCCCATGTCGAGTTCGAACTCGTGACCAACCGTTGGGGCTATGTTGCCTGGCGCCCACCATTTCGCCAGTAGCTCCGGGTCCGTCAGTGCGCGCCACACCTGGCGCGGCGGATGAGGAAAGTGCCGGTCGACGAAGATCGTTGCCAACTGGGACTGGGTCATTCCGATTCCTCCTGGTCGAGCACATCCGCAAGGGCGTCGAAGCGTTCCTCCCAGTACCGCTCGAACTGCTGGAGCCATCCGCGCACTTCGAGGAGCGGCGCCGGGTTGAGCTCGTAGTACCGCTGGCGGCCGACCGCCCGGTCGCGAACCAGCTGCGTCCGGCGGAGCACCTGCAGGTGCTCCGACACCGCCGGGCGGCTCAGGTCGATCTGGCCCGCCAGGGAGCCCGCGGTTTTCGGGCCATCCACCAACAACTCAAGGAGCTGGCGGCGGACGGGGTTCGCCAGCGCTTCGAACGCTGCAGTTGCCATGTGCCCCACGATATGTCGGAAACTTCCGACATGTCAACAATCTCCGACATATCGTGCTTTCGCCGCGCTACAACCTGCACGAATCCCCGCGCCACGGCCCCCGCTGGCGCGAACCAGACCGCCGCGTCACCCTGATCGCATGCAGGCACTCTTCCTCGTCCCGTCGAACTGGGCCGAGTGGAAGCACTTCCTTCGCGACCAGTTCCCCGAAGCGGTCGTCATCATCGTCGCGGTCATCGCGGTCAACATCGTGTTTCGCCGCGTCGTCTCCCGCATCCTGCACACTGCCATCACGCGCGCCGCCGCGACCCGCCGCGAGGACCGCGCCGCCATCGAGCGCCGCGCCGATACGCTCGTCGCCACCATTAACTGGCTCTTCGCCATCTTCATCATCTTCGTGGGCTCGGCGCTCGTGCTCGATAACCTGGGGCTCAACGTCTCCGCGCTCGTCGCGAGCGTCGGTATCGCCGGCCTGGCCCTCGGCCTCGGCGCCCAGACGCTCATCAAGGACGTCATCAACGGCACGTTCATCCTGCTCGAGGATCAGTACGGCGTCGGCGATGTGGTGACCGTCGCCGGCATCAGCGGGCAGGTCATCGAGATCAACCCGCGCCGCACCGTCCTGCGCGACCAGAGCGGCAACGTCCACAGCGTCCCGAACAGCGCCATCACGGTCGCGACGAACATGACGCAGGGGTTCAGCCGTATCAACCTCGACGTCACGGTGCCCCGCCAGATCGAGACATTGCGCGCCGTCCGCCTCGTGAACGAAGCCTGCGAAGCCCTGGCAGCCGAGCACCCGGACGAGGTCCTTTCCACCGCGAAGGTCCTCCGCATCGACGCCCTGACCGAGGGTGGGGTTATCCTGAAGGTCGTTGGCGACGTGAAGGCGGGCCGCCAGTGGGACCTCACGGGCGAGCTTCGGCTGCGCATCAAGACCGCCTTCGACGCCGCCGGCGACGACCTCCTCCGGCCGCTGACGCCGGTCGTCGTCCACGAAACGTCCGGGCGCCCGCCCGACGGCGAGAGCGGGCCATCGGCGAAGCCCTCGGGCCCCGCGAAAGGCTAGGCGCGAATTGACCATCCGTATCGGCACCCGGGCGAGCAAGCTCGCGCTGGCCCAGACGAACCTGATCGCCGATCTGCTCCGCCATGCCGACCCCGGCGCCGATATCCAGGTGGTCGAAATCACCACCCACGGCGACCGCGACCAGGTGACACCGCTCGCGGAGGGGGTCGGCTGGTTCACGACCGCGATCCAGGACGCCCTGCGCGCGAACGAGATCGATGTGGCGGTCCATTCGTACAAGGACCTGCCGACGAAGCGCCCGGACGGCCTGGTGCTCGCGGCCGTACCCCTTCGCGAAGACCCGCGCGATGCGCTCGCTGCCCGCGATGGCCGCCAGCTGCGCGACCTCCCGCCCGGCGCCGTCGTCGGGACC
>JBLNCO010000257.1:0-2603 GCA_050260715.1 Hyphomicrobiales bacterium
CATCGCCATCATCGCCGCCGGCGCCGCCCTCGGCCTGCGCCTCAGCGGCAGCGAAGGCGTCGTCCTCGCTCCTGAATCGACCTACACCGAAGGCGTCGCCGGCACCTGGCAGCGCATCAACCCGATCTTCAGCACCACCAACGAAGTCGACCAGGACCTCGCCAGCCTCGTGTTCGCCGGCCTGGTGAAGCTCGGGCCCGATGGTTCGCTCATGCCCGACCTCGCCGACCTCCCGCAGGTCAGCGACGATGGCCGCACCTACACGTTTCGCCTCAAGTCGGGCCTGAAGTGGCAGGACGGGGTGCCCCTCACCAGCCGCGACGTCGCGTTCACCATTGCGAAGGTCCAGGAGAACGGCTTCCGGGGCGACCCCGTACTCGCCGACGCCTGGTCCGATGTGCAGGTCGAAATCCCGGACGACCGCACGGTCGTGTTCCACCTCACCGACCCGGCCGCGCCCTTTGTCGCCCGGAACGCCACGCTCGGCATCATCCCCGAGCACATCCTCGGGAACCTCTCGGCCGACCAGCTCTACGATGCGCCGTTCAACGCGAAGCCCATCGGCGCCGGCCCGTTCAGGCTCGATTCGATCGACCAGCACAGCGCGACGCTGATCGCCTTCGACGGCTACCACGACGGCGCGCCGTCGATCCATCGCTTCGAATTCCGCTTCTACAGCGACTACCCCTCGGCCCTGCGCGCCGCGAGCGCCGGCGACCTCGATGGCCTCCTCTTCCGCGACACGCCGACCGAAGCCGAGTCGACCGAGATCGACCGCGTGCGTGGGATGGAGGCGACCGCCGTGCAACGCGCGGCCTACGTCATCCTCTACCTGAACAACGACCACGCCTCGTTCCAGGACCCCCGAGTCCGCCGCGCGCTCTCGCTCGCCATCGACCGGCAAGCCATCGCCGAAAAGGTCTACTTCGGTGCGGCGACCCCCTCCGCGTCGGCCATCCCGCCCGGTTCGTGGGCCTACGCCCCCGAATACGACCACATCGACGTCAACCTCGACGAGGCGAAGCGGCTGCTCGAAGAGGCCGGCTGGAAGCCCCACCCGACGACCGGAATCCTCATCCGCGAAGGCGAGGAGTTTCGCTTCACCATTCGCACCGACAACGACCCGGCCCGCGTCGCCGTCGCGAACGAGATCGCGCACCAGCTCGAGCCAATCGGCATCCGCGCGACGGTGATTAGCACGAGCTTCTCGGTGCTCCGCCGCGACTTCCTCCAGGAGCGCAAGTACGATGCCGCCATCGCCGGCTGGGACCAGGGTGCCGACCCGGACCCCTACTTCGGCTGGCACAGCTCCCAGAGCGGCACAGCGGGCCTGAATATCGGCAACTTCGCCGACATCGTCGTCGACGAGCTCATCGCCAAGGCCCGCACGACGAACGACATCGAAGTCCGCAAGGACCAGTACCGGCAGTTCCAGGAGAAGTGGGACGAGCTCGCGCCGGGCGTGGTGGTTGCCTACCCTCGCTATATTTATCTCCACAAGGACGGCGTCGAAGGCCTCGACGGCGCCCTGCTCTCCACCGCCTCCCAGCGCTTCTGGAACGTCGCCAAATGGCACAGCTAGCTCGCCCCCGGCCGATCGTTCTCCTGACCGACTTCGGCACGCGCGACCAGTACGTGGGCCAGGTCAAAGCCGTGCTCGCGGGCATCGCCCCCGAGGCTCCCCTCATCGACCTCTTTCACGACGTCGAACCGTTCGCCATCGACGAGGCCGCGTGGGTGCTCGAAACCACGTTGCCGGTGCTTCCGGAGGGGGCCGTCATCCTCGGTGTGGTCGACCCGGGAGTGGGCACCGCCCGCCGCCCGATAGTGCTTCACGCCGGCGGGCGCTTCTTCGTCGGGCCCGACAACGGGCTCTTCTCGCCTGTGCTGCCATGCGCCGCCCGCGAGGAGCTGACCGAACCCGCCCGGGTCCGCCTCGATCCCGCCTGCACGATCGAAATTCGTGAGCTCTGCGACCCGCAGTTCCGCCGCCCGGCCGTGAGCGACACCTTCCACGGCCGCGACATCTTCGCCCCGGCGGCGGCGCACCTCGCGAACGGAGCCGACTACCGCCGCCTGGGCCCTCCGGTCGAGGATCCCATCGCGCTCCCGGCGTTCTCCGGGCGGCCCGCGGGTTCCGGCGCGCTTGAGGGCTACGTCGTCCACGTCGACCACTACGGCAACCTCGTCACCACCATCCGCGCCTCGCAGCTCTTCCCGTCGTTCGCGCTCGAAGTCGGCGGGACGCTGATCGACCGCCGCGTCCGGACCTTCGGCGATGCCCTGCCGGGCTCGCTCTTCTGCCACGCCGATAGTTCCGGGTTCGTCGCCATCGCCGTAAACCGTGGCAGCGCCGCCGCGACGCTCGGTGTCGGGCGGGGCGCGCGCGTTCGAGTGTCCGCAGCGTGACGCGAATCATCTTCATGGGCTCCCCGGATTTCGCCGTGCCGTCGCTCCGCGCGCTCGTTTCCGCAGGCTTCCGCGTGGGGGCGGTCGTCACCCAGCCCGACAAGCCCGCCGGCAGGGGCGGCCGCATGACCCCGCCGCCGGTCAAAGTCGCGGCCGAAGAGCTCGGCCTCACCGTGCTCCAGCCCGACTCCCTG
>JBLNCO010000258.1:0-5936 GCA_050260715.1 Hyphomicrobiales bacterium
CGCCGCTGACCACGATGCCCATCACGCCCGCTTTCCGTACGAGGTTCCCGTGGGCGTCGCGGTCGAGAACCGCAGCCATCAGCCCCGGCTGCAGGCCGTCGAGTTGCGCGCAGGGGTTCCGCAGGCCCGTCACCTGCACCACCGCCGAATCGCCGATGCGCAGTCGCGTGCCCGCCGGCAACGCGAGCAGGTCGAGCCCCCGCGTGGTGATGTTCTCGCCCATCGCGCCCGGGCCGACCTCGAAGCCGCGTTCGCGCAGCTCGTCGTGCAATTCAGCGTGGATCAGGTGGACCTGGCGAAGGTTCGGCTGCGCCGGGTCGCGCTGCACGCGCGAGCGGTGCCGGACCGTGGCGCCCGCGTGCGCGTCGCCTTCGACACCGAGCCCCTCGACGAGGCGGATGGACTGCGCGGCCGCCTTGGTGAAGGTGTGCGTCGCACTCACGCTCACCGCGGTCACGAACGCGCCCATCGGGCCTCCGGCTTCGCGCTAGCTCTTGAACGCCTCGCCCTGGTACGGGGTGTCGTAGTCGACGAACGGTGGCCAGAGCTCCTCGAGCTCCTTGCGGATCGGGTCGCCCTCCGGCAGGTAGCGATGGAACTGCGGCTCGACGTCGCGGCGCCGCCACTTCTTGCCGATCGTGTCCTCGCGGATCTTGTCCTGGAGCAGCATGATGCCCGTCAGCAGCGATTCCGGCCGCGGCGGGCAGCCCGGCACGTAGACGTCGACCGGCAGCAGCGTGTTCACGCCGGGGGTCACGCTGTAGGCGTACGCGAACGGCCCGCCCATGATCGCGCAGCCGCCCATCGCCAGCGCCCACTTCGGCTCCGGCATCTGCAGCCAGATGCGCCGGACCGCAGGCGCCATCTTCCAGGTCACCGTCCCCGGTACGAGCAGCAGGTCCGCCTGGCGGGGCGACGCCCGGAAGATCTCGGCGCCGAACCGCGCCAGGTCGTAGCGCGGTGTCGCCGTCGCGATCATTTCCATGGCGCAGCACGCAAGCCCGAACATCACGGGCCACAGCGACGACCGCCGCGCCCAGTTCAGTACCTGGTCGACGGATGTCACGAGAACGTTCTGCTGGACCTCCTCCTCCACGTCGGTGTTGAGGCGGAGAGGGAGCGGCTGGTAGACCTTGTTCGCCTGGGTCATTGCTTGTTCAGCGTATCACAAAGAATTCGCGGGCTCATCGCCCGCCCAATCGGTGAAAGCGAAACCAAGACGCAAAGGCGTCCTGTGCCGAGCGAAGGCTGCCCGCGATTTCTCGCGGGCACCCCATGGACGCGGAAGGCTGGGGCGAAAGCCGGGAGTGGCCGTTCGCCCCTTCACCTTCGATGCGTCAGTTCCTACGACAGACCGAAGTCCCAGCCGAGGCCGTCGTGGTACTTGTGGAGCACGTTCTTCGCGATGAGGATCTTGTGCACCTCGTCCGGGCCGTCGGCGATGCGCAGCGTGCGCGCGCCCGTGTACATGCCCGCGAGCGGCGTGTCGCCCGAGACGCCCATCGCGCCGTGCACCTGGATCGCCCGGTCCACCACGCGGTGGTGCGCTGCCGGGACGAACACCTTCAGCGCCGAAATGTCGGTCCTCACGTCGCCGATGCCGCTGTCGATCACCTTCGCCGTGTGAATCGTCATCAGGCGCGCGGCCATGATGTCGATGTAGGAGTCGGCGATCATCCCCTGGATGAACTGCTTCGTCTCCAGCTTGCCCCCGTGCACCGTCCGCTCGGTCGACCGGCGGCACATCAGGTCGAACGCCCGCCACATCTGGCCGACGCTGTTCATGCAGTGGAAGACGCGCCCGGCGCCCAGCCGGTCCTGCGCCGCTTGGTGCCCCGAACCGGTGCGCCCCAGCTGGTTCGTTACCGGCACGCGCACGTTCTTGTACTCGATTTCGCAGTGGTTGCTCTCGTGGCCCCACACGCGCACCCCGCGAACGATGTTGAAGCCCGGCGTGTCGGTCGGGACGATGATCTGCGTCATCTTGTCCGTCTTCCGGCCATCGCCGTCATCCTCTTCGGTGCGGCACATCACTATCGCGAACGCCGCGCCCTTCGCGCCCGACGTGAACCACTTCCGCCCGTTGATGACCCACTCGTCGCCGTCACGGACGGCGCGGGTCTGGATAGCCCGGGGGTCGGAGCCGGGAGCATCGGGCTCGGTCATCGAGAAGCACGAGCGAATCTCGCCGCGGATGAGCGGTTCGAGCCACTTCTTCTTCTGCTCCTCGGTCCCGTACTTGATGAGGATCGTCTGGTTCCCGGAGTCGGGGGCCACGACCCCGAAGAGGGGGTTTGAATACGGGCTCCACGCCAACACTTCGTTCATGTAGGCGTGCTTCATGAAGCCGATGCCCATCCCGCCGTATTCCTTCGGCAGGTGCGGCGCCCAGAGGCCGGCCTTCTTTACGTTGTCCTGGATTTCGTGGAAGAGGCTGACGCGGTCCGGGTTCCCCCAGTCGCCCAGCCTGTCTTCGTTCGGGATGATGTAGCGGTTAACGATGTTGGCTGTTGCCAGGCGGACTTCGTTGATTTCCGGATCGAGATCCGGGATGGGTGCGATTTGCATGTGTCCTCCGGACGGGTGGCTACGGCCGCGCGGCCGCGTGTGTGCGCGGGGATTGTAGCCCAGTGAGCCCGCGCTGTCCGATCCACCCGGTCCGCATCTCGGGTCCGAAGGGCCGTCAGGCGATCGCCATCTCCCGATCCCCTGCCCGCAGACCTTCCTGGACGCGGTCGAACCAGCGCCAGAACCCGGCGAGCGCCCCGTCCTGCGACCGCGCCTGGTGCACCGCCGCGCGGGCCTGGTTGCACCCCGGCAGCCCGCCCTCAACGTACCAGCCGAGCTGCTTGCGAAGCTGGTTGAGCGCGTAGCGCTCGTTATCCGCGAACTGCTCCCGGATGAGCGCCACGTGCCGTGCGATGACGCGCCGCCGGTACGCCCACTGCTCCGCCGGCGAAAGCTGTTCGAACGTCTCGTCGAACACCCACGGCCGCCCCAGTGCACCGCGCCCGATCATCACCGACTGACACCCCGTCTGTTCGATCATCGCCCGCGCTTCCGCCATCGATGTCACGTCGCCGTTGCCGGTGACCGGGATCGAAACAGCGTCCACCACGTCCGCGATGATCTCCCATGGCGCCTTGCCCGTGTAGCGCTGCGACTGCGTCCGCGGGTGCACCACGATCGCGTCGACCCCGCAGTCCTCGGCCATGCGCGCCACCTCGACCGCGTTGAGGTGCTGGTTGTCCCAGCCGCCGCGAATCTTCACCGTGAACGGCACCCGGATCGCCTTTCGCATCCGCGTCAGCAGCTGGGCCGTCGCCTGCAGGTCGCGCATCAACGCGGCTCCCTTGCCCTGCTTTGTGATCTTGGGCATCGGGCAGCCCATGTTCAGGTCGATGATGTCCGCGCCCGCTTCCTGCAGCATCTCCGCCGCCGCGACGAGCAGGTCGGGGTCGCAGCCAAGCAGCTGCATCGCGAGCGGCCGCTCTTCCGGGTAGTATCGCGCGATCTCGAGCGCCACCGGGCTCTCGCGGATGAGCGAAATCGCATCGATCTCCTCGGACGTCGTCAGCCCGCTCCCGCATTCGCGCGCAATCAGCCGGAAGGGCGCATTGCTGACGCCCGCCATCGGCGCCAGCCGTGCCGTGCCCGTGACTTCGATGTCGCCAATCCGCATACCCCCGAGGATAGCAAAGGCAGTTCTAGGGTCAGGCAATGGCGTCGACCAGAGCAGCGACCGTCCGGGCGCGCCCGGGCGCGACTCACCGATTCGCTCCCCGGCAGGGGCGGCGATCGCCCGTTACGCCCCCTCCCTCACCCGATTCCCGTGCCCAGCAGCGACGCGCCAGGGCTTTGCCGAGAACTCCCCGACCGGTAGATTCGCCTCCAACAACGAGCGGGGAGGCGCTGGATGGCACGGGAACTCGAAGGCAAAGTCGCGATCGTTACCGGCGCGGGGCGCATGCGCAGCATCGGCCGGCCCATCGCGGTGAGGCTCGCGAGGGCCGGCGCGAACGTCGTGATTACGGGCACCGGGCGCCCGCCCGAGCGGTACCCGGACGACGAAAAAGCCGCAGGCTGGCGGGACATCGAGAGCGTGGCCGACGAGATTCGCGCCGCCGGCTCGCAGGCGATGGCGCTCGTTTCGGATATTTCGGACGAATCGGCCGTGGAGGAACTCGTGCGCCAGACCGTGGCGCAGTTCGGGCGGCTCGACATCGTCGTGAACAACGCCGGGGCCGCGCGCGGCGACGACCGCGTACCGGTGACCGAACTGAACTACGAAACGTGGAAGAAGGTGCTCGTCACGAACTTGGACGGCACGTTCCTGCTGTCGCGCGCGGCCGCCCGGCAGATGCTCAAGCAGGGCGAAGGCGGCAGCATCGTCAACATCTCGTCCATCGCCAGCAAGGTCGCCGCGGCGAACACGGCCGCCTACTCGTCGTCGAAGGCAGGCATCAACGCGCTCAGCCGGGCGATGGCCATGGAGTTGGCGAAAGACCAGATCCGCGTGAACGCGGTCTGCCCGGGGATCATCGACACGTTCCGAATGGACGACATCGGCCGCGGCGACGCCTGGCGCGCGACCCTCCAGCGCATCCCGCTCGGCTACGCCGGCGATGGCAGCGAATGCGCCGAAATGGTGCTGTTTCTCGTCAGCGACCGCGGCAAGTGGATCACCGGCCAGGCCATCAACGTGGATGGCGGCGCAGTCTGGGGCAACTGAACCCCCTAATCTCCCCTCGGACCGTACCCCCCGGTCCCCTCCCCCGGTGACCGGCCCCAGGAGTCGCGGCCCACCGCGGCCGCTGCATGTCGCCACCAAACTCCCCCCGGACGCCGACCGCCCCGCTGGCCCACGACATCCCACCCGCGCACACCCCAGTCAGTACCGCGACTGCTTAAGGAGCGGACGGCAGCCCCGCGGCCGCTTCCTTCCGCATGCCCGGGCACCCAATTCTCCAGGACTCCACTGCTCCCCCCGGGGAGACGACCGGCCGAAGCCCTACCGCCCCACCGCCACGAGTTCCCCGTCGAGCCGCACCGGGCCCAGCGCCACCACCTCGATATCGCCCCACGGCCCCGACTGCTCCGCGTCGCATTCGCCACGCTTGAGCAGTTCGAGCACGGCCATAAACGACACCACCACCTCGAGCCGCGTCCGGCACTCGCTGATCGCCTGGCGGAACGAAAACCGCCCGTGCGCCGCCAACCGCTCGCGGAGTTGCATCACACGCTGGCTCAGGGTGACCGTGTCGCGTTCGATCAGGCCCTGCGGCGGTTCGGCCGGCGTGCGCGCCAGCACCTGCAGCATGATCCTGTGCAGTGCCTGCATCGTCACCCCATCGAGCCCCGTGCTCTCCGGCCGCTCGGGCGGGGGCGCGAGCCGCGTGTACACCCGGAGCCCCCGCTCCTGGCGCTCCTCCAGCAGGTCCGTCGCCTGCGTGTAGCGCCGGTATTCCAGCAGCAGGTCGACCAGTTCGCGCCCGACATCGTCGTCGTCCAGCTGGTCCGACGTCTCTTCGGGCGCTCGCGGCAGAAGCGCGCGCGACTTCAGGTAAATCAGCCGCGCGCCAATCGACACGAAGTCGGCGAGCGCCTGTGGGTTGAACCCCTGTCCGTCCCGGATCGCTTCGAGGTACTGGTCCGTGACAGCAACGAGCGAGACGGCCGTAATGTCCAGGTCGTCTCGCTCGATAAGGTGCAGGAGGAGGTCCAGGGGCCCCTGGAAGACGGGCAGCCGGATTTCAGGCATGACTCCATGCAGGTCCACGCTCCCCCGCAAGAACGCGCCTGCCCAGGTCTTTCGACCGTTCCCGTTACCTCGCCGCTGCAGGCGCTCCCACTCCTGAAAGCGTCCGCTCGACGGCGGCGGCGATACCGGAAACCGAGCGCATCATCGATGCGAAACTCTCATATGTCAACGACTG
>JBLNCO010000259.1:0-4558 GCA_050260715.1 Hyphomicrobiales bacterium
GCTCCACTCGCCCACGAGAGCATTCGGCTGGCGCAGAGCGTGTTCCGCGGTTGGCTGGTCCATGGTTCCCTGCCTTTCGTGCCCAGACTACCCGGGCGAGCCCCGTGCCCGGCACCCAACACTGTCAAGTCGCGAGCGTTCCTTCCCCTCTCCGGGACGGCCGATCGTCCCCTCACCCTTTTCCACCGTCACGGATCACCCTCCGCGATCACCCCTGTGGGCGATTCGGCGGACTGCCGCCAAACGCACGATGACGCCATCCCAAACGGAGGCACTTCAATGGCAACGGCAGCAATCAACCAACCACTCGCGGGAACGCAAAAGAACACGGGACATCCACGCCGCTGGTGGATCCTCGGCGTCGTCTCGTTCGCCGCATTCACCCTCTTCGCCGACAACACCATCGTCAACACCGCGCTCCCATCCATCTCCCGTGACCTCGATGCCTCGACGTCGCAGCTTCAGTGGATCGTCGATAGCTACGTGCTGATGCTCGCCGGCCTGCTCCTGGTCGGTGGCGCCATCGGCGACCTCTTCGGCCGCCGCCGCTGGTTCGGTGTCGGGCTGGGTATCTTCGGTCTCGGCGCCACCGTGGCGGCGCTCTCCCTCGAGCTCCGAGCAGCTCATCCTCGGACGCGCCATCCAGGGCATGGGCGGTGCACTCATCATGCCCGCCACCCTCTCCATCATCAGCAACGTCTTCCCGGCCAATGAGCGGGCGAAGGCGATCGGCATCTGGACCGGCGTCACCGGGCTCGCGATGGGCTTCGGGCCCGCACTCGGTGGATACGTTGTCGATGCCACCGACTGGCAGACGGTCTCGGCGCGCTCCTGGATGCGAAGGCGGCAAACGGCGGTCACACCGCCCGCCAGCACCTCGGCTGGATCGCCCGGGCGGGCGGCATTTCCGGCGGGCGTGTCGACGAAGTGCTCGAGCTCGTCGGCCTGAGCGAAGTCGCGGGGCGGCGCGTCGGCGGCTTCTCGCTCGGGATGTACCAGCGCCTGGGCATTGCCGCCGCCCTGCTCGGCGACCCGCAGACCCTGATCTTCGACGAGCCCGTGAACGGCCTCGACCCCGAGGGCATCCGCTGGATTCGCAGCTTCCTGCAGGGCCTCGCCTCCGAAGGCCGGACCATCCTCCTCTCGAGCCACCTGATGAGCGAGATGGAAGCGACCGCCGACCACGTCGTCGTCATCGGCCGCGGGCGGCTCATCGCCGACACCAGCATCGCCGCGTTCACGCAGCGAAGCGCGAGCAGCCACGTCCGAGTGGTCTCGCCGCAGTCCGCCGAGCTGGTTCCGCTGCTGGAGCGCGCGGGCGCTGCTGTCAACGCGGAAGACGGCGCGCTCATCGTCACCGGGATCGAAGCGCCGGCCATCGGCAACGTGGCCGCCGTGCACGGTCTCGAACTGCACGAACTTTCGCCTCGCCGCGCCAGCCTCGAAGCCGCCTTCATGGAACTCACCCAGAACAGCCAGCAGTACCAGGGCGTGCTCAGCAGCTCGGCCGCCTGACGACCCCACTCACGCACACAAGGAGAACGGACATGACCACGGCAGCTCTTTCCTCGAACGACACCATCGCCACACGAGCCTCTACCCGGCGCGCAGGCTTCATCGACACCCTGGCCTCCGAGTGGTCCAAGCTCGCGACCCTCCGCGCCACGCAGCTCACCCTCGGAGCGGGCTTCCTCCTCTCGGTTGCGACCACGGCTATCGCCTGCATCGCGCTGGGCACGACGCAGGACGACTGGTCGCCCGACTTCAGCCCGGTCACGACCTCGATGATTGGGGTAGCCTTCGGGGTAATCGTGTTCACCGTGTTCGGCGTCATGGCCGTGAGCCGCGAGTACGCAAGCGGCACCATCCGGCTCACACTGACGGCGACACCGGCCCGCAGCCGTGTCTTCCTTGCAAAGCTCGCGATCGCCGGCGCGACGCTCCTGGTCTCGGGCCTCGCGTCGACGATCAGCATGTTCTTCGTGGGCCAGGCACTGCTCGGAGCCTATGGCATGCCGACCGCCAGCCTGGCTGACCCCGACGCGGCGCGCATGGTCCTCGGCCTCGGTGTCGCGATGCCATTCTTCCCGCTCATCGGCTTTGCGTTCGGAGTCCTGTTCCGTAGCACGGCGGGTGGCATCACCACCGCCCTCGGCCTCCACTGGCTCCCGCAGATCTTCGGCCAGCTCGTGCCGGAGAGCTTCCAGGAGAACGTCCTCAGCCTGCTCCCCAGCAACGGCATGGACACCATGACCTCCGGCCACATCCAGCACTCGCCGGCTTTCCCCGACCCGATGGTCGGCGCGGTCGTCGCCGGGACGTGGTTCGCGGTCATCGTCGGCGCCGCCTACCTCGCCTTCATGCGGCGAGACGCCTAGTCGCACACCACCGAATGCATGACCGCGCGAGGGGGAGTCCATCAGGCCTCTCCCTTCACCATCCCCGCCTCACGCACACCTCCGAAGGAACTCCACAATGACGAGCCTTATCGACCTCCTCGCGACCGCCGCCCTCCTCGGCGTTGCAGGCTCCGCGTTCATCGACGGGTGGAGCCTGGTGCTGCGCCACAGGTTCCACGTGGCCACGCTCGATTACGCGATGCTGGGCCGCTGGATCGGACACTTCCCGCGCGGCCAGTTCCTCCACACGCGCATCGCCGCCGCGCCGCCGGTCCGTGGCGAGCGCCCTCTCGGTTGGGTGGCGCACTACGCGATCGGCGTGGCGTTCGCGGGCGTCCTCCTCGCGCTGTGGGGCCTCGACTGGGCGGACTCGCCGAGCATCGTGCCGCCGCTGGTAATTGGTGTCGGCTCGGTCCTCGCCCCGTGGCTTGTCATGCAGCCAGCGTTCGGGGCTGGCATCGCGGGCGCGAAGACCGCGCGCCCCTGGGCGGGCCGGCTCCGCAACCTCGGCACTCACACCATTTACGGCCTCGGACTCTACGTGTCGGCCGTGGCCATCTCGCTCGTGTAGGCAGACCCCGCGCTGCTCTCTGACCGACTCACTCACAAAGGAAGGAACGCACCATGACGGTCCCAACCGCCGAAGTCGCACCTCAGGCCCCGCAGGCCGCGGCCCCTACTCCACTCCGGTCCGCCACCGTCGGCTCGCTCCCCATCTATCGCCTGAACATCATGCGGGCGGGCTACCTCCTGATGGCCGTGGGACTCGCGGCCGTTAAGTGGCCCGTCCTGGTCAGCGGGGATGCGGCTTCACTGCCGGTATTCGAAGGCGTAGTCGCCGCGCTGCTGGGGACCATGTCACTACTTTGGTTCCTGGCGCTTCGCTACCCGGTCCAGATGCTGCCACTCCTGATCTTCGAGTCGGCGTGGAAGCTCGTCTGGCTTGCCGCCGTCGGCATCCCCAACCTCATAGAGGGCGACATGAGCGACGAAATGCGCAGCGTCCTGTTCAACGTTTCTCTCGTCGTCGTCGTCCTCGCGGTCACCCCCTGGGATTACGCCTGGAATCGCTATGTCCGCGCGCCCGGGGACCCGTGGCGTTGAGGGGTGCCGGTGAGGCGCGAACAGTCCCGGGGCTGCCGGCGAGCGTCGAGGACCGAGTCGTCGGACGGCAAAGCTAGGAAGTTGGACGGCGGGGACAACGCCGCCGGCAAATCCGACGCAGAACATATGTTTTGGTCGGCTCCGCGTTCCGGGACAGATCCCGAATTTTTCTGCCCGTCGAGGTCACGCTCAGGGTCGATTGCGGCAAGAAACGCCGGGCCGGCGAGAGGCGGCACTACTTCTCGTGGGAAGAACTGCCGCGAACCAATGAGACCAAGCCGGCGACAACAGCCAACCCCGTACGCATCGCCCGAGAGTGGAAGCGTGCGATGGAAGAACGTGGCGAGTCGCGTGCGGAACTCGCGCGTCGGCTCGGCGTCTCCCGGGCGCGGATCTCACAAGTCCTGGGGATTTTGGACTTAGCGCCCGACGTGTTGGAGATGTTGGAACAGCAATCTGGACCGGGAATGGTGTCGGAGAGGAGGCTCCGGGGCCTTCAGAAGTTACCGCCGGAGCGGCAATGTGAAGGGCTGCTCTTGTCGGCCGGCCGTGAAGGCACGACGTAACCCCAGCCCGCGCGCTACGGATAGGCGCTGAAACCCGACGGACTGCTTTCGATCGGGTTGACGGACTAACAACGCATTGACATTGGTGGGTTGGCAGCGCCGTTCGCATGCGCGCCCGATCGGCAGGTGCCTTTCCATATGCAACTCGCGATGAAGCAGCCTGGACCTGAGCCGAGTCCATTCGGTGACCAAAGAAGCAAACCCTTGGGCGGGTCTCTCGGCCGAGCTACATCACCGCTTGCGGCGAAGCCTTCGCCACTGCCGCCTAAGCCAATGGAATGGAGCTTCTGGCTGGGACGCTCTGTCTATTGCCTGACGGTCGGACTCAATCGCGACTGAGGCCCGGTAGCTCGTCAGACGCGGGCTCCACTGAACGGCACCTCTCGTGATGAAGTAGTGCGAGTTGCATGGAAGGCCGATCGCCGCGACCGACGGCCGAAGGGAGACCTCTCCATCGAATATGAGACTCCAGCGCGCCGGAGATAATTT
>JBLNCO010000260.1:0-4296 GCA_050260715.1 Hyphomicrobiales bacterium
GCTGCTCCTCGGGCATTTGCCCATGCCCGGCCACGATGCGCGCGCCGGGCACGATCTGGCGGAGACGCGACACGATCCGTTCGATGTTGTGCACGCGATTGTGCACGAAGTACACCTGCCCGCCGCGCTGGAGCTCACGGTCGATCGCCTCGCGGATGATCTCGTCGTCCCACTGGAGCACGTAGGTGCGAACCGGGAGCCGCTCTTCCGGCGGCGTCATGATCGTGCTCATGTCGCGAATGCCCACGAGCGACATCTGCAGCGTGCGCGGGATGGGCGTCGCCGACATCACGAGCGTGTCGACCTCTTCGCGAACCTGCCGCAGCCGCTCCTTGTGGCTCACCCCGAAGCGCTGCTCCTCGTCGATAATCACCAGCCCGAGGTCCTTGAACACCACATCGCGTTGAAGGAGCCGGTGCGTGCCGATGAGCACATCCACTTCGCCCGCGGCCACCGCCCGGACGATCTCCCGTTGCTGCGGCTCGCTTCGAAACCGCGACAGCACCTCAACCCGCACCGGGAAGCCGGCCATGCGCTCGCGGAAGGTGTGCCCGTGCTGCTCAGCGAGCACCGTTGTCGGCACCAGCACCGCCACCTGCTTGCCATCGCCCACGGCTTTGAACGCCGCCCGGATCGCCACTTCCGTCTTCCCATACCCGACGTCGCCACACACCAGCCGGTCCATCGGCCGGGGCCGCTGCATGTCGCCCTTCACCTCGGCGATGGCTTCCAGCTGGTCCTGCGTTTCCACGAACGGGAAGGCCGCTTCCATCTCCATCTGCCACGGCCCGTCCTCGGAGAACGCGTACCCCTGCGCCAGCTCGCGCCGCGCGTAGAGCTCGAGCAACTCCTGCGCCATCTCCACCACCGCGGCCTTCACGCGGCGCTTCGTGCGCACCCACTCACCCGAACCGAGCCGCGTCAGCGCAGGCGGGTGGTCCGCAGGCCCGACATAACGCGTGACCGAATCGAGCTGATCCGCCGGCACGTAGAGCCGGTCGCCCTCGGCGTACTGGAGCTCCAGGTACTCCTTCTCGATGCCATCGACGCTCCGGCGGATGAGCCCGCCGTATCGCGCGATGCCGTGGTCGGCGTGCACCAGGTAGTCACCCACTTCGAGCGTCGAAACCAGGTCGGGCCGGATGCCATGCCGCGAACGCGTCGGCCGCCGGCGCTTGCGGAACCCGAAGATCTCCGCGTCGGTGATGAGCACGAGCTCCTCTCCGAGCGTCCATCCGCCCGTCACCGCAAGCGGCACGAGCGCGAGCGAACCCGGTTCCGGCGCGCCCGGCAACACGCGGCGCAGGTTCGCCCGCACGCCTTCTTCGTCCATCAGGTCGGCGAGGCGCAACGCCTGCTGCGATGCCACCACGACCGCCCGCCCATCCTGCGACCACCGCCCGCACTGCTGCGCCAGGGGTTTCAGCTTCCCCGCGAAGCTCGGCGTGACCTTCAACGGCAGCCGCGCCGCGCCCATCTCCTCGCTCCCGAAGCGCTGCAGGTGCACGACCGGGCTGTGCTCGCGAAGTACCTCCGTCACATCCCGGGTCGGGAGGTTGAGCAGCGGGAGCCCTTCCGGAATGTCGCCGCGGCGCTCCAGTTCCTGCCGCGTCCGTTCCTGCTGTTCGAGCAGCGATTCGAGCGCAGTCGCGCCCTCCTCTTCGTCGTCGATCAGGATCGCCGCGTCGGCTGCCAGGTGGTCCAGCCCGCTCGTCTCATAGAGCAGGGGTTCGAAGAACGCCTCGTAGTCGGTCCGGTTGCCGCCCGCCAGCAGTTCCAGCTCCTGCAGGATCACCTCCGCCTGGTCGCCATGCGCATCGGCCGCCCGGAGCAGCGCCGCCGCGGCGTCCCGCGCCTGGCGGGTGCCCGTCGCCGCGGGCGGTAGGTGCAGCGCCCCGAGCCGCGCCACGCTCCGCTGCGTGCCGATGTCCACCTGCCGGATGCTCTCGACCTCGTCGCCGAAGAACTCGATCCGATATGCCTGCTCGTCGCCCGCGGGGAACACGTCGACGATGCCGCCACGGCGCGCGAGCGTGGCCGGCCGGTCGGCGATGTGGCCGATTTCGTAGCCGCGCGCTTCCATCTCCGCCGCGAGGCCCTCGGGCGAAAGCCGCGCACCGACGCTCACGTCCAGGCCCCCCGCCTCGGCCTCGGGTCCGGCGCACCGTTCGGAGAGTGCGGCCCACGAGGCCACCACCAGTGCCCGGTCCTCCGACCGGAGCAGGCCCAGTGCCCGCGCGCGCTCCACCGCCACGACGGGGTCGTCGCGAATCCACTCGTACGGCAGGCCCTCCCGTTCGGGCAGCCGCGCAAGCGGCACGTCTTCGAGGAACAGCGCGAGCTCTTCGGCGAGCGCCTGCGACCGTGCAGGGTTCGCCGTCAAAAGGAGCGTCGGGCCCGTGTGGCGCGCGGCCAGGGCTGCCGCCACCGCGGGCTTCGCTGTCTCGGGCACGCCAAGCCGGGCGCCGTCCCGCGGGACGCCCCCCAGGGCCCCGGCCAACGCCGAGGTGAGGCCGACGAGTTCGCTGGCCAAATAACACCTCAAGGCCCACGCCTGGCCAACGGACGTGGGCTCTCCATCCACTGTACCGGAGCGCCGCGGGCTCCGCAGTTCGCCGCCGCTGAGACCTCGGCTCAAAGCTCCGCGGCTCCCTCTGGTACGATCGAATCGTGGACCACGCGCTCGAACATAACCATTCGCCGCGGCGGGCCCTGCTCGCCGGGCTCGGCCTATCGCTCGCGTTCGTGGCCATCGAAGCGATCACCGGCCTGCTCGCCGGTTCCCTCGCGCTCGTCTCCGATGCCGGCCACACGCTCGCCGACTCCGCGGGCCTCGTCCTCGCACTCGCCGCCGCCAGTCTCGGCCGCCGTGGCCCCGATACCCGCCGCACCTACGGCTACGCACGCTTCGAAGTGCTGGCGGTGCCCGTCCATGTCACGCTGCTCGCGGGTATCGCCGTCTACATCATCTACGAATCCATCAGCCGTCTCGGCGGCGGCCACGAGATCGACACGCTGCCGGTGGTGCTGGTCGGTCTCGCCGGGCTCGCCGTCAACCTGGTGGTCGTGCGGATCCTCCACGCGCACACCCACGCTAACCTCAACGCCCGCGCCGCCTTCGTCGAAGCCGTCGCCGATGCCCTGAGCTCCGTCGGTGTCGTGGTGAGCGCCATCGCCATCGCCCTCGGCGCCTGGTCCGGGCTCGACACCATCGTGGGCCTCGCGATCGCTGCCTTCATCCTGCCGCGCGCCTGGGCGCTGCTGCGCCAGTCGAGCGACATCCTCCTCGAAGCTGCACCGGCCGGCCTGGACCCCGCGGAGATCATCGCCGCCGGCTCGGCCGTGCCTGGCGTGCTCGCCCTCCACGACGTCCACGTCTGGTCCATCGCCCCGCGCTTCCCCGCGCTCAGCGCCCACGTGGAGCTGGCCGACGTCAACTGCACCGAGCACATCCTGACCGACCTGACTGCGTTGCTGCGCGAGCGGTTCGGCATCGGCCACGTGACCCTTCAGCCCGAAACCCCCGAGCTCCACGAAGCCATCGCCTGCTGCCTCGCGCCCGATGCCGCCCGGATGGAGCCCGCCGAACACGTCCACGCCCACGCCAATTGACCGCCGCCTGACCGTCGCATCGCTCCCGGCGCGTGCCCCGCATATTGTTGTAGCGTGCGCCGTATCTCACGCCGGAGCTTCCTTACCGGGGCTGCCGCCACCGCCGCGGCGGGCACCGGCGCGCTCGCGATCGCGCTTCGCGAGCGCGACACCGGCCACGGCGAGGCGCCGCCGCGAGAGGCTGCCATTGCGCCGCCCACTCCGTCCCCGGCTCCCTCGGCCACACCCGATACCCGTCCGCGCGGCGGTATCGCCCGGCTAACGGCGCCGGCGTCGCTCTCCTTCGACACGTTCGATGCCCTTCGCGCCGGCGATCCCGCGGTCGTCGAAGTGCTCGGCCGCACGCACTCGCGCCTGCTCCAGTGGACCAACTTCGCGACCCTCGATCTCGGTCCCGACCTTGCGGCGTCGTGGGAGCGCCCCGACGGCCTGACGCTCGTCCTGCACCTCGACCCTGCCGCCCGCTGGCAGGACCGCCCGCCGCTGAACGGCCGCGCGGTGATCGCCGGCGACGTCGTGGAGCACCTCCGCCGCGCGCTCGCGCTCGCTACGGACGCGAAGTTCCCGGCGCTCCAGCGACCGGAGGACCTCGCCTCCGTGGCCTCCGTGCGGTCCACCGCGGCCAACACAGTCGTCATAACCACGTCGCACCCCGCCCCGCTGCTGCTCTCGGCGCTGGCGAAC
>JBLNCO010000261.1:0-12142 GCA_050260715.1 Hyphomicrobiales bacterium
TCCTCGTCGAGGCCGACCATGCGGTACATGTCCTCGGTCGCCTCTTCCTGGAGGACGTCGATCAGGTCGTCGGCGGTCGTTACACCTTCGAGCCGCCCCTCCTCATCGACCACCGGCACGGCGAGCAGGTTGTAGCGCTGCAGCGTGCGCGCTGCCTCCTCCTGGTCCGTGCCGGTGGTGACCGCGTGCACGTCGTGCTGCGTGATCTCGCTGAGCTTGATCCGCGGCGACGAGACCAGCAGGTCGCGAATGCTCACGATGCCCTGCAGGCGCCGCTCGCTATCGATGATGTACAGGTAGTACGCCCGCTCCGATGGCGGCCGCAGGACGCGGAGGTAGTCGATCGCCTGCGCCACCGTGATGTCTTCGTTCAGCGCCACGAACCCGCGCGACATGATGCCGCCGGCCGATTCGTTGCCGTACTGCAGGAGCTCGGCCACCTCGTCGCCGCGGTCCAGCGCGGCCAGCGTTTCGACCGCCTCGGCGGGCTCGAGCTGCTGGATGACGTCGGCGACGATGTTGTCCTCGACTTCGTCGAGGACGGCCGGCAGGTCCTCGACGCCAACGCCGCGGATGAGCTCGCGCAGCTGGTCGTCCTGGACGAACTCGAAGAGCTGGCCCACGACGTCGGTCGGGAGTTGGTCGAGGAGTGCGCGGCGGTCGTCCTCTTCGAGCGAGAGGACGAGGTCGATCAGGTCAGCCGGGTGAAGCGAAGTGACAAGCGCGACGACCTTGCCCCACTCGCGCTCGGCGATGAGCACGCGGGCATCTTCGAGCAGATCCCGGGCAAGGACCTCGTCCGCCATAGATGGCTTCCTGGAGACATACGTTTCCCGCGCATAGGCGCAGCGCGAACGTAATCCCGCCGGGAAGAAGGGTCAATTTGTTGCATGTGGCCGCGAAATTTAAGGTTCGCCTCGATTCCCGAACCCGGCCCAATAATGGCTAAGCGGCATACGCGCATTATTGTTCGCCGTACTATACTGCCCCCAGCCCGACCCCAGCGGGCCGCGAGGGATGCACCCATGCACCACAAACGACTCATCGCCGGAATCCTCGTCGCCGCAGCTGCCGTGATCGCCGTGCCCGTCGCCACCGCCCTCGGCGACGGCGGCGGCTCTGCGCCCGTGACCGCGCAGGCCGCGCTCGGCAACGCCATCAGCTACCAGGGCCGCCTCACCGAAGGAGGCGCCCCCGCCAACGGCCTCTACGACTTCCGCTTCACCCTTTACAACGAGCTCGTCGGCGGCTCGCAGCGCGGCGAAATCGTCGAGAAGGACAACCTGCAGGTCGACAACGGCCTCTTCACCACTTACCTCGAGTTCGGCGCCGGCGCCTTCGATGGCGAGGGGCGGTGGCTCGAAATCGCCGTCCGGCCGGGCAATTCCTCCGGCGACTACACGGTCCTGAACCCTCGCCAGCTCATCGCCTCAACGCCCTACGCGCTCTGGGCGAAGACCGCCGGCGCGCTCGGCCTCCCCTTCGATGCCACCGGCGCCAGCGAGAACGAGAGCACGAGTAGCGGCCTCTTCCGGGTCACGAACACCGGTGGCGGCGCGGCCATCGTCGGTGTCCGCCAGGGCCAGGCCGGCGATCCGGCCGTCGCCGATGGCGTGGTCGGCATCAACGACGGCAACGGCGCCGGCGTCCGCGGCCAATCGAGTGCCACCTTCGGCGTGGGTGTCGAGGGCATCGGCGCCGGGACCTCCGGCGTCGGTGGCCACTTCATCGGCGAAACCGCCGTGGACCTCGAAGGCGCCCTTCGCGTGGTCGGCGACCCCGATGAACGGCCCGCCTTCCGCGTCACCGCCGACGCTGGCGAAAACACCTGCCTCGAAGGCGACACCGGCCTCATCATCGACCATCCGATGGCCAACGGCGATTCGGGCGCCCTGCTCTTCGTCACGCCGCTCGGCGGAGGCCCCGTCACCGTCGCCTACGACGTCGAAGGTTGCACCGCGGACCGCTGGGTGATCGAAGGAGTGAGCGACGGCACCGCCTACAACGTGCTCATCGTGAAAGACGGGGACGCCGAATGAGCCCCGACGTCGCCGACCCCGAGTCCCCGCCCGTCCCGCGGCGGCGCTGGCCCGTCCAGCGGCTGTTGCTGGCGATGGCTGCCGCGCTCGTCGCCCTGGCCACCGTCACCGCCGTGTTCGCGCAGCAGGGCAGCGGCTTCGACCTGCACTGGACCGCCACCAGCTCCGGCGGTGGCGACGCCCACGCCGATGGCTTCGCCGTCTACGGCAGCGTCGGCCAGCCCATCGCCGGCCACTCCAGCGCATCCGGGTTCACGGTCGATTCCGGCTACCTGGGGGGCGCCGTCCAGAAGATCTTCCGCTACATCCCGTTCATCGCCAGGGACGCCGACTGAGCCAGGGCGGAGTGGGAGACGGCAGGGCCTCGATACATCGAGGCCCTGTCTCGTTTGTGACCGCGGGTACGTCTTAGCCCCGGCCGGCCATCCCGGCGCCGATCACCATCGTCCCGAAGTCGCGGGCGATGCGCGGACCCATCGCCGCCCGGAATCGCAGCAGCGCCTCTTCGGCCTTCGGGTTCCCGGCCCGGATGAGCGTGTCGAGGTCGCGGACGGTGTCCACGAGCCCCTGCGTGAGCTCCCGGTGGCCCTCGGCGATCGCCTCGAACGGCGGGATCGCCGGGAAGTCCGGGCGGCTCCCGTACTTCTCGGCCCGCTCCCGTATGCGGTCGGCTTCCGGCCCCGGCGTATCGCCGATGATCGCCGCGATGTCGCGGTGCGTCGCCGCCATCTCGTTGTGCTCCTGCGCCATGTACTGCTGCTGTACCGGGACCATCTGGCGCAGCATCGTCAGCACCGCCTGCGCCATCACCACCGTCAGCTGGCTCTTCTCGCTCGTGCATTCCGGCAACACGTCGGTTTGCAGCGCGGCGATCACGCCCTCCAGGACATCATCAACACTAGGTGAGACGTACACGCTAGTTCCCCTCCGGCGCCGGCATCGGGTAGCCGAGCATCTGCGCCCACGAAAGCTGCGAAACCAGGATCGGCTGCATCATGTACAGGTGGAGCAGCTCCATGTGCTCCCGCGCCACCCGCCGCTTCACGGCCCCCAGTACCGGGATGGCGATGTTCGATGTACCGAACAGCCGGAAGTACTGCAGCTCCTCTTCGGTCACGTTGAACCCGGTGATCCTGTTGTAGTGCCCCAGGAACCCCCCATCCACTTTCACCGAACCGAAGATGTTCGTGTTCGAAAGCAGGTCCATGTGCTGCATCCAGCCCAGGTCCTCGCGCGGGTCGCCAATGTGCGCGTTCTCCCAGTCGATGATCGCCGTCAGCTCTCCGTCCTGGTACAGAAAGTTCGAGGGGTTGAAGTCCCCGTGGACCACGCAGAGCGGCAGCGGCCGCGGCGCCGAACGCCGGAGATGGAAGTACACGTCGAGCGCGTTTGGCATCGGTGCGAAGTCGCTCTCGTTGTACCCGCGGATGTAGTACTCGCAGGTGGTCTGGATGTACGAATCCCACGACGACACGTCGATCCCGGCGTTGCGCGGGTCGTTCAGGCGGCCGTTCGGGTCGAGCTTCTTCGGGTCGGTCATGTGCAACTCGGCGATGCGCTCGCAGAGTTGCGTGGCGATCGCTTCCGCCTGGTCGGCGCACGGCCCCCCGTTGAACAGGTCCGACACCTGCCCGCTCCCGCGCACCCGCTCGATGATCATGCACGGTGTCCCGAACAGCTCCGCGCTTTCGTCGACCAGGTAGCTCTTCGACACGGGAATACTGGTGTGCGTGGCGATGTTGCAGAGCAGCTCGTGCTCCTGCTGGCGGCTCGTCGGCAGGATATTCGCCGGGCCCGGCGGGTCCTTCCGCAAAATGAGCGGCAACCGTTCCTCGTTGGGCCCCCGCCGCACCCGTGCATCGAAGCGGAACGTCTCCTCCGAGTAGCCGCCAGCGATGATGGCGAAGTCCTCGATCACGATCTCGTCGGCGTCCGCCCATTGCCGCTTCAGATACGCTGTGAGCTGCTCTTGCATCTCCTCTCCCCTCCTGAGCGCGCGGAGTGTAGCACGCCATTCGCTTAAAGCCGCAAAGGCCGCGTGGCGGACTCGAATCATCTTCGGGTTGGCGGCCTCACGGGCGGATCTTTTGCGCCTTTGGCACCCCCCGGCTACTCTTGGTTTTCGACTCGCTCTAGAAATCGGAACCACACATGGCAAACAACAAGTCCGCGCTGAAGCGCTGGCGCCAGTCGCTCAAGCGCCGCGACCGCAACCGCTCCCGCCGTTCGGCAACTCGCACGGCCGTTCGCCGCGTGCGCGAGGCTGTCGCCGCCAGAGAAGGAGAGACGGCTGCGACGTCGCTCAGCGCCGCCTACTCCGCCCTGGACCGCGCCGCCAAGACCGGCGCCATCCACACCGGCAAAGCCGACCGCCTGAAGCGGCGCCTTGCCCGGGCGGTCGCCAGCGCCGCTGAAGCTGAATAGGCTCACAGCCAGGCGCCTCGAACCGGCCTGCCGCCCCGCTGGCGGTGGGCCTTTCCGCGTCCGGCCGATCTCCTGCTTTCCGAATGCAACCAACGTGACTCGCCGCACGTTCTTCTGAGCAGGAGGCTCACCGTGATACGCCCCCGGCTCTTCGTCCCCCTCGTCCTGGTCCTGTTCCTTCTTGCCGCCGGCTGCAGCGATCGCTCATCGCGCAGCGAGCCGTCGCCTTCGCCTTCGGCTACCGCCACCACCCCCGCGACCGCCAGCCGCACACCGGCTACGGCCACGCCGACCGCCACTGCGTCCCCCACCACGCCGCCGCCCTCGGACACGCCCACGCCAGTCCCACCGACCGCGACGCCCACCACGCCGTCTCAGCCGGCCACCGGCCAGGTCATCATGCACGGCGACCGCTCCTCCGCGCAGATTGCCCTCACGTTCGACATGGGCGGCCGCGTCGACCCCGCGCTCGACATCATGAACTGGCTCATCTCGAACGACATCCACGCCACGATCTTCATGACGGGCGCGATGGCCGCGAACCAGAACACCGAAGCGGGCCGCGACGTCCTGCGTCTGCTCGATGCCCACACCAGCCAGTTCGCCCTTGGCAACCATAGCTATTCGCACCCGGACTTCCGGGAGCTCTCCGGCGACGCGATGCGCGACGAGCTCGCGCGCACCGATGCGGCGATGGCGCCCTACACCAGCGTCGATGCCCGGCCGCTCTTCCGGCCCCCGTTCGGAGGCCAGGACGAGACCGTCGTCGCAGAAGTGGCGGTGGCGGGCTACACGCGCGTCATCATGTGGGACATCGACACCATCGACTGGCGCCCCGAAAGCGAGGGTGGCCCCACGGCCGACGACATTGTCCAGAAGGTGCTCGCGAACGCGCAGGGCGGCTCGATCGTGCTGATGCACCTCGGCGGGTTCAACACGTTCGATGCCCTGCCCGCAATGGTCGACGGCCTGCGCGCCCGCGGCTTCGAATTCGTGACCGTGCGCGAAATGCTGGGGCTCGACTAGCCGCGCGCCGCCCGCTCCGCTGCCCGCACCGTATTCACGAGCAGCATCGCGATGGTCATCGGGCCCACGCCGCCGGGCACGGGCGTGATGAACGACGCCTTTTCCTTGATGGCTGCGAAGTCGGCGTCGCCCACCAGGCGCCAGCCGCGCTTCCGGCTCGCATCCTCGATCCGGTTCGTCCCCACGTCGATCACGACGACGCCCGGCTTCACCATGTCGGCCGTCAGGGTGTTCGGGCGGCCCGCTGCCATCACCACGATGTCGGCTTCGCGCGTGTGGGCGGCGATGTCGGGCGTGCCCGTGTGGCAGATCGTGACCGTCGCGTTCGCGCCCTTCGCCTTGTTGCTCAGCAGGATTGCCAGCGGCCGCCCGACGAGCGTCGAGCGCCCGACCACCACCACGTGCTTGCCCGCCGCGTCGATGCCGGTGCGCGCCAGCATCTGCATCACGCCGTGTGGCGTGCAGGGCAGCGCGCCGTCCGTCTCCCCGCGCAACAGCTTCCCGAGGTTCACCGGGTTCAAGCCATCGACATCCTTCGCCGGGTCGATGGAGTCGATGTACGTCCGCTCGTCGATCTGCGAAGGCACCGGGAGCTGCGGCAGGATGCCGTGGAACCGCGCGTCCGCGTTCAGCCGCTCGACGAGGCCTCGCAGCTCTTCCCACGAGGTGTCGGCGGGCAGGTGGAACGTCTCCGAGAACATGCCCACTTCCTCGCACGCCTTCGCCTTCGAGGTCACATAGCTGATCGACGCCGGATCATCGCCCACGAGGATGGCCGCGAGACCGGGCCGCGTACCGCTCGCGGTCAGCGGCGCTACGCGCGCCGCAACTTCCGCCCGGATCTCCGCCGCCATCGCGGCCCCGTCGATAATCTGCGCCGTCATGACCCCTAGCGTATCGCCCACGTCCCTTCCAGACACGGCGTTCGTTGCCGCGCGAATCACCGCGCTGCTACGATCGACCGCGTTCCACCAGTTCCGAAAGGCCCGTTGTTGACTCAGAATTCCAACGTCGACGGCGATCGCGTACGCGCGGCTGTGGTCGAGCTCCTCAAGTCCATCGGCGAAGACCCCGGCCGCGAGGGCCTGCGCGACACGCCCCGCCGCATCGCCGACATGTACGGCGAAATCTTCTCCGGCCTCGCCATCGACCCCACCGAGTACCTGCGTGTCGGCTTCGAAGTGGCGCACGACGAGATGGTCATCCTGCGCAACATCCCCTTCTACAGCATGTGCGAACACCACTTCCTCCCCTTCCACGGCGAGGCCCACGTCGGCTACGTGCCCGATGGGCGCGTCGTCGGCATTTCGAAGCTGGCGCGCGTGGTCGAAGGGTTCGCCCGCCGCCCGCAGATCCAGGAGCAGCTCACCAGCCAGATCGCCCAGGCAATCATGGACACTCTCAACCCCGACGGCGTCGCCGTGGTCATCGAAGCCGAGCACCTCTGCATGACCATGCGCGGCGTACAGAAGCCCGGCAGCCGGATGATCACGAGCGCCATGCGCGGCCAGTTCAAGCAGTCGAGCGTCACCCGCGCCGAGTTCCTCTCCCTCGTCGCCGGGCGCTAGGCGCCTGAGGCCATGGGTACCACCCTCGCCCCCGGCCTCGATGTGGCATCGCCGCCAACGGACACCCCGCGCCCGAAGCTCCTGCTGTTACACGGCTTCTTTTCGTCCCGCGCCGCCTGGGCCGGGGTCCGCCGCGAGCTAGGGTCCGAAGTCGATGCCATCGCGCCCTCGCTGCCCGGCTACGGCCACACCCACCTCCGCAACGACTACACGCTCGACCACGTCGTCGACTACCTCGCCGACCTGGTCGAACAGGAACAGCCGACGCACCTCGTCGGCCACTCGATGGGCGGGCTCGTGGCGCTCGCGCTCGCCGCTCGCCTTCCCGGCCGCTTCGAACGTGTCGGCGTCCTCGCGCTCCCGGTCTTCCGCAACCGCGACGAAGGGCTCGCCTACATCCACCGCCGCAGCTGGTTCTACCGGCTCTTCCTCGGGCGCTACAGCCTCGCCCACGCCGGCTGCGTCGCCGTCCGGAGCACCCGGCTGCTCTGGGCTCCCATCTACCCGTTTCTCCCTTTCCGCCAGCCCCTTCCCCTCGCGGCTGGCCAGTTCGACCACTGCCGCGTGGCCCACGCTGCCGGCCTCGAGCGCATCGTCTTCGCGGGCCTCGCCGACGGCCTCGCCTCCCGCGTGCGCGTCCCGGTCGCACTCCTCCACGGCGACCGCGACTCCAGCGCCCCGCCCGCTGCCGCCCGCGAGCTGGCCGAGCGCCACGGCTGGCCGTTCGAGCTCGTGTCCGGCCATGGCCACCAGGCGCTCATCTACCACCCGGCCGCGGTCGCGAAGTGGGTGCGGCGGAACCTGCTCGCGCAGTAGCGCACATCCGCCGCGAAGCTTCCCTTTCCGCCCGCCGCCCGTATGATTCGCCCCTCGGAACGAAGGAGGCGAACCATGGGAAGGCTCGATGGCAAGGTGGCGGTGATTACCGGCGGTGCGTCCGGAATGGGCGAAGCCACGGCGCGGCTCTTCGTCCGCGAAGGCGCACGCGTGGTGATCGGCGACCTCCAGCGCGAAAAGGGCGAAGCCGTCGCGAAGAGCATCGGCCCCGAGTGCGTCTTCGCACCCGCCGACGTCAGCAGCTCCGAGGACGTCCGCAGCCTCGTCACCACGGCCGTCCAGTCGTTCGGCCAGCTCGACATCATGTACAACAACGCCGGCATCGGTGGCGGTGAAGGTTCCATCCTCGACTGCAGCGAGGAGACGTTCGACCGCATCATTGCCGTCGACCTGAAGGCGGTCTGGCTCGGCATGAAGCACGCGCTGCCGCACCTCATCGCGAACGGCGGCGGGTCCATCATCACCACCGCCTCGGTCTCCGGCCTCATGGGCATGCCCGGCCAGGGCGCCTACGGTTCCGCCAAGGGCGGCGTCATCCAGCTCACCCGCGTGTGCGCGATCGAATACGCCGCGCAGGGCGTCCGCGCGAACTGCATATGCCCCGGCGGCACGCTCACGCCCATCCTCTACGCGAATCCCTCGCTGCCCGCTCCCGTCGATCCCGAGCTGGTGCGCAAGGGGCTCGAACACGCCCAGCCGATCCCGCGCGCCGGCATGCCCGAGGACATCGCGAACGCCGCCCTCTGGCTCGCCAGCGACGAGTCGTCGTTCGTGACGGGACAGGCGATTGTGGTCGATGGCGGCTGGACCGCCTCGGCCCGCCAGAACTGGGCCCAGCAGCGCCCCAACTGGGCCCAATCCGCGAACCGCTAGTTTCGCTGCATTGACGCGCCCGGCTCGCCCGGCTAGATTCTTCGCTCAAAGCAAAATACCTACCCGCCGCCGATACCCGCGATTGCGCGTGCCTATCGTTCGGCCAGGAGGCACCACGTGGTCTATCGCCCGCAGCGCATGCAATTCGGCATCTTCCTCGCTCCGTTCCACCGCGTCGGCGAGAATCCAACCCTCGCCCTCAAGCGCGACCTCAAGCTCATCGAGTACCTCGACGAGCTCGGCTACGACGAGGCCTGGATCGGCGAGCACCACAGCTACGCACGCGAGCTTATCGGCGACCCGGCGGTGTTCATCGCCGCCGCCGCGCAGCGCACCCGCCGCATCAAGCTCGGCACGGGCGTCACCAGCCTCCCCTACCACCACCCCTTCATCACCGCCGACCGGATGGTCATGCTCGACCACCTGACCGAAGGCCGCGCGATGCTCGGCTGCGGCCCGGGCGCCCTCACCTCCGACGCCTACATGATGGGCATCGAGGCCACCCAGCAGCGGCCGCGCATGAACGAAGCGCTCGACGCCATCATGCGGCTCCTCGAAAGCCGCGAGCCGGTCACCATGAAGACCGAATGGTTCACCCTGCAGGAGGCCTCGCTCCAGCTCGCGAACTACACGCTCCCGCATCTCCCGGTCTTCGCCGCCGCCACGTTCACGCCCACCGGTCCGCAGGCGGCCGGCCGCCACGGCATCGGCCTGCTGTCCGTGGCCGGGGTCGACAATGCCGCCTTCGAACAGACCTGGAGCTGGGTCGAAGAGGCCGCCGCGGAATCCGGCAAGCAGGTGAGCCGCGCGAACTGGCGCGTGGTTATCCCCACCCACCTCGCCGAGTCGCGGCAGCGCGCCATCGCCGACATCCGCGAAGGCTTCAAGCGCCAGGCGTACGTCGGCGACCGCAACAGGCCCGGGCCCGCGACGGGCTCGCCGTTCGCCTCCGGTGCCCGCAGCGCCGAGGAGGCGGCCGACCGCGGCACGATGCTCATCGGCACCCCCGACGACGCCATCGCCGGGATCGAGCGCATCCTCGAGCGCTCGGGAGGCCTCGGCGGCGTGCTGGCCCTCGCCCACGAATGGGCCAGCACCGATGCCACGCTCCGCAGCTACGAGCTCTTCGCCCGCTACGTCGCGCCGCGCTTCCAGGGCCAGATCGAAGTGCTGGAGAACAACCGTAACTGGATCGAAGAGCGGCAGGGCGCTGTCTTCGGCCCGACCAGCGCCGCCTACGTCAAAGCCTTCGCCGATGCGGGCAAGGAGCTCCCGCAGATGATGAAAGACGCCCTCGCCGCCGCCCAAAAGGCGCGAGGCTAGCGCCGTGGCCGCCCGCGCGGCGCGCCCGCTCATCATCGACGGCGATTCGCATGTCCTCGAACCGCCGGACCTCTGGGACGAGTACCTGGAGCCGGAGTTCCGTCCGCGCGCCATCCGCATCACGCGGAGCATCGCCGGCCGCGACGGCCAGGCGCGCGGCATCCGGCCGCTCATGGGGCACACCGGCGCCCAGGCTCCCAGTGAGTCACTCGACGATGACCTGCCCGAAATGGCGATCGAGCTCAAGGCCCGCCTCGCCGCCGACGAGCACCTCATCATCGACCGCCAGGTCATCATGTCCGGCGGGCTCTCGGGTCTCGGCGGCACGGGCACCCCGCGCGCCAACCTGCCTTACATGACCTACCTCGAAGCCGCGCCCCTCGCCAGCTTCGACACCAACGAGCGCCTGAAACTCTTCGACGAGCAGAACATCCACGGCGGCGTCGTGTTCCCGACCATCGGCATCCTCTGGGACACCGAGGACCCGCGGCTCGCCGACGCCTACAGCCGCGCCTACAACCGCTGGGTCTACGACTTCATGGGCGGGCACACCAAACGCATCTACCCGATGGCGCACATCCCGTTGCACAGCCCGCAGCTCGCGCTCGCGGAGCTGCGCCGCTGCCTGAAGCTCGGGTTCAAGGGCATGTTCCTCGCCCCCGAGCCCGTCCTCGGCAAGAGCCCGGCCCATCCCGACTTCGACCCGCTCTGGCACGAGCTCGAAGATGCCGGCCTGCCCGTGTGCCTCCACGTCATCGTGCGCTTCAACCGCATCGTCGAAAATCCCGGACGCTTCCACTCGCTCCTGGTCGAGCCGAGCCGGACGTACGCCTTTGGCATGGGCGCGACCTTCCAGATCATCCCTGCCATGGCCTCGCTCATCATGACGGGGTTCTTCGACCGCTTCCCGCGGCTCAAGCTGCTCTGCGTCGAAGCCGGCGCTGGCTGGGCGCCCTACATCGCCCACCGGCTCGACGAAAAGTACGAGATGTTCGGCTACGCCGAAAAGACGAAGCTCGAACCGAGCGAGTACATGAAGCGCAACGTCTGGTACGTGGTCGAACCGCGCGAACAGATCATCGATGCCGCGATGGATGTGATCGGCGAAACGCAGTTCATCTGGGGCTCCGACTACCCCCACATCGACTCCAGCGAGAACGCCGTGGACCAGATCCTGGCGACCGCCGACAAGCTCTCCGAACGCCGCCGCCGGCTGCTCCTCGGCGAAAACGCGAAGGCGCTCTACCAGCTCGATACCTAGCCGGCAGCCCGCCCCTGCCCGGCGATAGAATCGCTTTCGAACGCCACGGCGGAGGAGGACGCGCCATGCCCGAAAACTCGAACGAACTCATCCGGTTCCTGCGCGGGCTCCGTGCCGTCCGCGAATACACGAGCGAGCCCATCGCCGATAGCGTCCTCGATGACATCCTCGAAGTGGGCCGCTGGTCGGGGAGCGCCAGCAACAACCAGCCGGCCGAGGTCGTGGTCGTCCGCGACCGGGCCGTGCTGGCGAAAATCGGCGAGGGCGGCGCCCGCCCCGCAGCCGGCGCCGCCGTGGCCCTCGTGATCGTCACGCCCGGCGACGCCGCCCGCCACGACCTCGAAGTGTTCGACGAAGCGCGGCTGGTCGAGCGCCTCCTGCTCGCCGCCCGCGCGCACGGCCTCGGCGGCAACATCGCCACCCTCAAGGGCGACGGCCCCGACATCATCAAGCGCGAGCTCGGCATCCCGCCCGAGAAGCGCATCTGGAGCGTGGTGACGCTCGGGCACATCGACCACGAGGCCCGCAGGGCCCGCCCGCGGCACCCCGGCCCCGCCCGCAAGCCCGCCAGCCAGTTCGTCCACCGCGACCGCTACTAGCCGCGCGGCCGCTCCTCGCGGGCCCCTGCGCCACCGGGCGAACCTGTCGCGGTTCCCTATCGGTCACTCGCAGGCGTAGTTCTCCTTCGGTACAGTGGGGCCATGCCGGGTGTTGTCATTGCCGCGGATTTCGGAGGGACCAACCTCCGGTCCGCCATCGTGAACGAAGACGGCGACGTGCTGGAGCGGCTC
>JBLNCO010000262.1:0-4981 GCA_050260715.1 Hyphomicrobiales bacterium
GCGTAGCGGGCGTATACTGCTGTCATGCGGAAGTACACCGTCGTCCTCTCCCCCGACCCCGAGCGCGGCGGCTACAGCGTGAGCGTGCCGGCGATGCCGGGCGCGGTCACCGAGGGTGACAACCGCGAAGAGGCGCTCCGCAATGCCATCGAGGCGATGACCGGGTGGCTGGCGGTCTCCCTCGAACATGGCGAGGACGCCCTCGAGGAAACGCCCGAGCTTATCGCCTCGGAGGTGGCGTCTGTCCTCCAGGACAGGGACGAACTCGGGTGGGACCGGCTCGTCGAGACTGCCATCGTTGCGCTCGATCCGGTCGGCGTTGCGGCCTGAATGGGCCGTCTCGCCGGGTTCTCATCGAGAGAGGTCATCCGCGTTGCGGAGTCCACGGGCTGGGTACTGGTCCGCACCGAAGGCGATCACTTCATTTTTCGAAAGGCTGGCGTCCGCTGGACGCTGACTATCCCGCTTCGCAAGGACCTCGGGGAGGGCCTGGTTCGAAAACTCATTCGCCAGATGGGCCTCACCGTCGACGATTTCCTCGCCCTCGCGCGCAAGTAGCGCGCTACTGCACCGCCGCCAGCACGAGCGCGCAACGTCCCGAAGGTGGCCGCATTGGCACCCGACACGCGCTGGGGTCTCGCGGATGCTCGCCAACTGCTCAGTCGAAGAGCCCGATGTCGCCTTCGCCTCACGTATACTGCTGTCATGCGGAAGTACACCGTCGTCCTCTCGCCCGACCCCGAGCGCGGCGGCTACAGCGTCAGCGTGCCGGCCATGCCGGGCGCCGCGAGCCAGGGCCGTACCCGGGAGGAGGCGCTGGCCAACATCCGCGAAGCGATGGAAGGGTGGCTCGAGGTGGCGCTTGAAGACGACCAGGACGCCCTCGAGGAAACGCCCGAACTGGTGGCCGCAGGGGTCCAGAGAATCCTGGGTCATCGCCGCGAATTTGGCTGGAACCTGGACATCGAAACGGCGACCGTTGACCTGGTTGTCGCTGCCGCCGCCTAACCGATGGGATTTCTTGCTGGTTACAGCGGACGGCGCGTCGCGCGTGTTGCGGAACAGCTTGGGTGGGAGTTCAAGCGCCAGAAGGGGCGACCACATGATCTACGACAAGCCCGGCGCGGTGCGGAAACTCTCAATCCCCGACAAGCGTGAAGTGGCACCTGGCACGTTGCGCGACCTCATCGACATCATGGGCCTCACCGTCGACGATTTCCTCGCCCTCGCGCGCAAGTAGCGCCCTACTGCAGCGCCGCCAGCACGATGTCCCGCGCGATCGGCCCCGCCTCGATCGAACCCGACTCCCCATCGTCGAGCACAATCGCGCAGACGGCCTGCGGTTCGTCCGCGGGCGACGCGGCCACGAACAACACGTGCTGCTGCGCGCCAGCATCCTCCGCGGTACCCGACTTCCCCAGGAAGTCGTTGTAGCCCGCCAGCGCGAACGCCGCCGAGGCGGTGCCGCTGGCGCTGGTCACCAGCTTGAGCCCCTGGCGCAGGGTGGCGAACTGCTCCGGCGTGAGGGGAATGTCGCCCTTCACCTCCGCCTGCTGCCCGGCAAGGATGACCGGCGTCCGGAGGTGCTCCGCGAGGAACGAGCTGTACGCGTTCGCCAGCTGCAGCGGCGTGATGAGCAGGTCGCCCTGCCCGATCGCGAGGTTCACGGAGTCGCCCGGGTACCACGGCTCGTGGCGCGTCTCCTGCTTCCACTTCGCGTCGGGCACCAGCCCCTTCTCATCCGGCAGCAGGATACCCGTCGGTTCTCCGAACCCGAACTTGCGCGCCATCTCGCTGAGCTTCGCGCCGTCGTCGTCCTGCTTGTACAGCGTCAGGCCGATCTCATAGAACACCGGGTTGCACGACCGCATGAGCCCCTGCGCGATAGTCAGCGGCCCCTGGGCCCCCTCCCAGTTGGCCCGCGGCGGGTCCACCCCGTCCCACGTGGCGCCGCAGTAGATTGTGTCGGTGGGCGTGTAGCCGCCGTATGCCAGCCCGGCCGCCCCGGTGATCAGCTTGAACGTCGAACCGGCCGAATAGAGCCCGAGTGTGGCGCGGTTCTGCAGCGGCCCCAGCGGGTTCGAGGTAATCGCCGCCAGCGCGTCCGCGTCGTTTCGTTCGAAGGCGTCGGGGTCGAACGACGGCGAGCTGTTGATCGCCAGCACCTCGTTCGTGCGCGGGTCGATGACGACGGCCGAACCGGGCCGGTCGCCGAGCCGCTGGTACGCCGCCTGCAGCACCGCCGACGAAAGCGTCGTCTTCACGTCCTCGCCCGGCACGTACTGCTGGCTTACGAGCGTCTTCACGACCTGCCCGGCGGGGTTCACAATGTCGAGGCTCGCCCCCACCTTTCCCGCGAGGCGGTCCTCCAGCGCGGCTTCGAGGCCCACGGCGCCCACGCGGTCGCCGATGCGCACACCGGTGCCCCGCCGCTGTTCGAGCTCCTCGGCCGTCAGCTCGCGCGTGTACCCCACGACGTGCGCGGCCGCCGGGCCCAACGGGTGCACGCGGTGTGATTCGAAGTAGAGCAGCACCCCCGGGATGGGCCGCAGCTCGGTCGTCGCCTGCTCCGCCTTGTCGTCGGAGACCGGCCCGACCGCGACGCGCTGCGTCGGCCCGCCGGGTGCGTTGAACGCTGCGTCCACCTGCTCCTGCGTGAACCCGAAGGCCACCAGCTTCGCGGTCAGCGCCGCCCGGTCCTCCACTAGCGCGCGGTTGAGCCCGAGCATCCGCACGTCCTGCGTGATGGCCAGCGGGTTGCCGTCGCGGTCGAGGATGGCGCCCCGCGTCGGCCGCTGGATGGTGCTCTTGATGCGCAGGTCCCCCACCATCTCCGGGTGGATCGCCGTCCGGTCCCACGACACCAGCCACCGTGCGGGAGTCTGTTCGAGGTTAAGCGTGGTGGTGTATTCGAGATCCCCGAAATACGTTGTAGCAGCCCGGACGTTCAGACTTGCCCGCCCGGGCTCCGCCGACGCGACTTCGGCTGTGAGCGAATCGAGCGTGGTCTCGGTCTCGAAGGTCGAATAGGCTTCGCGGAACAGGCTGAGGGGAGTCGCTTGCTGGGCTGCTGGCGTGAGCAACTGGTAGAGGGCGTCGATGTCGCCGGTGGTCCAGGCGTGTGCCCACTCCGCCGCCGTCGCCTGAGGCGAACCAGCCTGGGCCGGTTCCGAGGAGGCGCCGGTGTCTTTGTCTGAATCACCCGCGAACGCCCGTACCCCGGCAACCACGCCGCCGACGAGCAACCCAACCACCACCGCACCCAGGAAAACGCCGCGCATGCAAGCCCTCGGCCGACGCCGGCCACGCCCCGCAATCGGAATACTAGCAGCGCTCTGTCTGCTCGGGGCGATTCTTTCCGCTTGCTCGACCAACGATGCCGATGGCTCCGCCGATGATGGCGCCGGCCCCGGGCCTACCATCACCCGCCCCGAACCGTCGGGCGAACCGCGGACCGTTCGTATCGGGTTCAGCACGCTGCCGCCCGAACGGACCGTCGATTCCTACATCAACGCCTTCGCCACCGCCGCGCAGTACGGCGACGTCGTGCTTATCCAGCGCGCCCCGCCCTGGTCCGACTTCATGCCCGGCGGCGGCGTCTCCGCGGCCACCCAGGAGAACACCGAGCTCGAAACCTCCCTCCACGAGCAGTACTCCAACCTCCAGCTCTTCTACGCCATCGACCCCACCGACGGTATCGTCGAACGGACGCGCATCGCCAACCTGCCATCGAGCGTCGACCCCGAAATCGGGTTCAACGACCCGGATCTGCGCGAGGCCTTCATCGCCTACACCACCTACGTGGTGAAGAACTACAAGCCCGACTACCTCGCCCTCGGCGTCGAAGTGAACATGATGTATGAACGCAAGCGCGACCAGTTCGACGCGTTCGTTTCGCTCTACCACGAGGCCTACCGGATCGCGAAGGAGAACCGGCCCGAGATGAAGGTCTTCCCCACGTTCCAGCTCGAGGACCTCGAAGGCACGTTCGCCGAGATCCACCCGCCCCACTGGGAGGTCATCGATCCCTTCCGCGACGCCATGGATGCACTCGCCATCAGCACCTACCCGTTCCTCGGCGACATCCGCAGCGCGACCGAAATCCGCGAGGACTACTACAGCCAGCTGCGCGAGCACTGGGACGGCGAGATCGTCATCTCTGAGACCGGCTACGCCTCCGGCCCGGTCGAAGGGAAGGCCGCCGTCGGCACCGAAGAGGCCCAGCGGACGTACCTCGAACGCATCCTCAACGAGGCGGAGGCGAACCACTTCGGCTTCGTTATCTGGCTCGCCGCGCTCGACCCCTCGTTCGTGAACACCGGTGCCGCGTCCGTCTTCCGCGACATCGGCCTTCGCCACAGCGACGGCGCCAACAAGCTCGCATGGCCAACCTGGGAGGAGTGGGCTCGCCGCCCGCTCGGGGCCGGCTAGCCCGTGGGCGTTCGCGGCACGCGCGACTTGCTGCGCCTTGCCGGTGTGCTCGGCGTGCTCGCCGCTGCCATGTCCATCTGGGTCGCGGTCGAATCCGCACCCCTCCCGGGCGACCTCTGGCTCACGCGCCACATCCAGGACTGGGGCCGCCTCGATGACAACCAGGCGCTGATAAACGGGGCACATCCCTGGCGGTGGGCCTTCCTGGGGCTGGCCACCGTGCTCGTGCTTGCGCGCTGGCGGCTCGGCGGCGGGACCGGCCCCTCGGGCCAGGCCCGCGACTTCGCGCTCCTCGCCTACGGCGCGGCGGTCCTTCTCTCGTTCGCCGACACCATCCTGAAGTGGACCGTCAGCTCCCCGCGGCCACTCGCGGAACTGGGCGTGCGCGTCGAGGAGCTCCGCGATAGCTACGGCTTCCCCAGCGGCCACGTCTACGGCGATGTGCTCGTCTACGGCACGCTTGCCGCCACGGCCCCGGCGTGGGTCCATCCGCGGCTCGTGCTCCCCGTGCGGGCCCTCTGCGTCGCCATCATCGCGCTCGCCGGGCCTG
>JBLNCO010000263.1:0-6025 GCA_050260715.1 Hyphomicrobiales bacterium
CCGGACACTTCGTCGACATCAGGAACTGGAAGTAGGAGTGCATAGTGCCCGGGTGCCCGGTGCGGGCGATGTTCGAATCCCGGAAGCGTCGCTCGAGCCAGGAAAACGGTCAGGGCACTGAGCACCGGGCACCGGGCACTTCGAATAGCCACCGGGCACTACGAAGAGAAGGACTCTCCGATGGAAAAGTTTTCTACCGTTCGCGGACGCGCCATCCCACTCAACCGGGCGGACGTTGATACCGACCAGATCATTCCCGCGCAGTACCTGAAGCGCATCGAGCGGACGGGCTTCGGCGAGTTCGCCTTCGAGCAGTGGCGCAAGGACCCGGACTTCGTGATCAACCGGCCGGAGTTCCAGGGCGCGCCGATCATGGTCACCGGCCCGAACTTCGGCTGCGGATCGTCCCGGGAGCACGCGCCGTGGGCGCTCGAAGGGCTCGGGCTGCGGGTCCTCATCGCGCCGTCGTTCGCCGACATCTTCCGGAACAACTGCGCGAAGATCGGCCTGCTGACGGTCGTCCTGTCCCAGGAGGACGTCGACTTCCTGATCGCGCGGAGCGAAGAGCTGCCCTCCTCGGAGCTGGTGGTCGACCTGCAGTCGCAGACCGTTTCGACCGCCGACGGGTCGTTCGTGCGCCACTTCGACATCGACCCGAACGTGCGCCACAACCTGCTCAACGGCCTCGACGACATCGGCCTCACGCTGCAGGACGAGGACAAGATCGCCGCATTCGAACAGCACCGGCCCGACACTCTGCCCCGCACGCCGGCGCCCGCATGAGCGCGCGGTCCCCGCGGGCCATCGTCACGAACTGGCGCGAATACGACGCGCCCTTCGCGACGAAGCTCCGGCTGCTGCTTCGCAACGGCTGGGCCCGCGTGCGGCACCGGAGCTCCTGTTGCGGCCACCACGGCGAGCCGGGCTGCTGACAGGTCCCCAGGGAGCCCCGTGAGGGCCCGCCGTCCCGTTAGTCCTCGATCCCGGCCGCGCGGAGCAACTGCCGGAACATCCGCTCGAGGTCCGCGACGTCGCGGAGCGTGGCCCAGCCGCGTCCTTCGGCCACGGCCTTCCGCACGTCGTGCAGCAGGACGCCGAGCGCGACCGCCTCGAACACGGCGGACCGCGGAAGCGCGCCTGCTTCGGCCCGGTAGCCGCTCGCCCATGCGCGCGCGAGCAGCTTTCGCAGCTGCTGGATGGCCGGCGTCAGCAGCTCGCGCTTGAGCGGACCGTGGAGCAGCAGCGTCCGGGTGCGGGCGAGGTCGTAGGCGGGGTCGGCGATGCATGCGTTCGTGAAGTCGACCACACCGGTGATGCGGCCGCGCTCCACGAGCACGTTGTTCGGGTGAAAGTCGAGGTGGCAGAGCACGGCCGGTTGGGCGAGCCGCACGGCCGCCTCTGTGAGCGCCGCGTGGTCCACGAGCCCCACCCAGTGCTCCGGCTGCAGTTCGGGAAGGTCGTCGGGCTTGAGGCGATGGAGCCGCGCCTGCATGCGCCCGAACTCGCGGCCGAGCTTCCAGACCTGCCACGGGCGCCGTTCGAGGGCACGCGTGAGGGTCACCCCCGGGAGCCACGGCTGCACGGCGAACGGTACGCCATCGTAGGCGCCTTCGGCTTCGATCGCCGCGACGGGCAGCCCCGCCTCGGCGCACGCGCGGATGGCCGCCCCCTCCTTCCGCGCGACCCACGCCTGGCGCTCGGGCGTTCCGTTGCCCGGGCGGTGCATGCGCAACGCGTGGTCGCGGCCGTCCGCCGCCGCGAAGCGCCAGAGGAAGGTGTCCCACCCGCCGGCCACAGGCTCGGGCGCGCCAACAGCGCTCCAGCCAACGGTCGCCAGGGCAGCGGCGGGGTCGGGCGCGGGTGCCGTCACCGGGTGACCTCGAGCCCAGGGACCTGCGGCCGTTCGCCAACGCCCCTCACGGGCGGCACCCCGAGCGTCGGGCGGCAGCGGTGGACCTCGCTCCGTGGCTCATGGCGAAACTATATGGGCACGCACTTCGCGAGAACCACGGCCTGGTTCACACCGCCGCGGGGCGCATAAACTCGCCGCGCATTTGCCCGCGTGGCGGGTTGGCATCGGCAGGCGCGAGGCGTTGAATTGCGGTGCCCCGCGGGCGCGGGGACATCCCCGAGGGAGAAGTGCCATGCCCTGGGTTCAACTGCCGCACGCCGACATCTATTACGTCGAGGAGGGCGAGGGCCAGCCGCTCCTCTTCCTTCACGGCATGAGCTCCTGCGGCGAAGCCTGGTGGCAGCAATTCGCCCACTTCCGTGACCGGTTCCGCTGCATCGCCTACGACAGCGTGAATCACGGGCACTCCTCGAACAGCCCGCGCGACGCCGACGAGCCCGACCGTGTCGACGAGCTCGAGGCGTTCCTGTCGGCGATGGGCATCGAGCGGCCCATCCTCGCCGGGAACTCCATGGGGGCGAACACGCTGCTGCGCTGGGCCGCGCGCCACCCGTCCGGCGCGCTCGCGCTCATCCCCTCGGGTATGGGCGTAGCACCCGAAGGCGAACAGGCCGTGCCGCGCACCATGCAACCGCTCGACCCCGAAACGCTCTTCCTGCCCATCGGCGATTCCCTCACCGACGGCTTCCGCGAGCGGCGCCCCGAAATGTACGACCGCTACCTGCGCATCCGTTCGACCGCGACGCGCATCGAAGCCCTACGCCATCCGCGGCACATGGGCGGGTTCAGCGCCGAGGAGCGGAAGAAGCTGGCCGAGCGCGTGCCATCGATCACCTCGCCGATGCAGATCATCGTCGGCTCGCTCGACCGGCTCGTGCCGTGGTGCGAACGGCTGCACCAGCTGGTCCCCGGCTCGCGCTACCGCGCCATCGAAGGCGCCCCGCACAATGTCTACTACGAGGCCGCCGACGAATACAACGCCACCGTCGACGCCTTCCTGGCGAGCGTGCTCAAGGGGTAGCGGCGGCGCGCAGGCCCGAAGTGCCGGGACGCGCCACTCAGCGCAGCGACGCCGGCGCGGGACCGCCCGAGTTGTCGGCGGGAATGTGCGCCGCGGACTGTGTCGCCCCTTCGAACAGCGGGTTGGCCGCGCGCTCGGCGCCTTCGAACACCGGGCCGGGGTAGACGCCCACGAAGAGCACGCCGAGCAGCATCACCGCGCCTACCACCCACAGCACCGGGTTCACCCGGAATCGCAGCAGGCCCTGCACCGGGTCGAACAGGTACATCTGCCGGATGACCATCAGGTAGTAGTAGAGGGAGATGAAGCTGTTCACGATGGCGAGCCCGATGAGCCAGAGCAGCTCGTTCGTGGTGGCCGCCTGGAACATGAAGAGCTTCGTGGCGAAGCCCGCGAAGAACGGCAGGCCCGCGTACGAGAACAATGCAACGGTGATGAGCAACGCGAGGAACGGCTGCGTCTCGGCGAGGCCGCGCAGCCCGGCGATGCTGTCCTCGCCCGTGCGGTTGTAGTACGCGGTAAGCGCCGTGAAAAGCGCGAACGTCGAGAGCGCATAGCCGACGATGTGCAGCAGCAGCGCGCTGGTGGCGTTGCGGCCCATTTCGGCGTCGCCGTAGCCGATCGCGGCGATGACGATGAGCATGTAGCCCACCTGGCCGATAGAGCTGTAGGCCACGAGGCGCTTCATGTTCACCTGCTGGATGGCGATGAGGTTGCCCAGCAGCATGGTCAGCGCGGCGAGGATCGCCACCGCCCAGCGCCATTCGATCGCGTCGGCGTGGAAGGCTTCGGAGAAGAGCCGCAGGAAGAGGCCGAAACCGGCCGCCTTCGAAAGCGTGGTCAGGAAGCCGGTGATGGGCAGCGGCGCGCCTTCGTAGGCGTCGGGCGCCCACATGTGGAACGGCGCCGCAGCCACTTTGAAGCCGACGCCCGCCAGGATGAGCATGAACCCGACCACCGTCGCCGAGTCGGTATCGCCTGAGCGGCTGGCGAGCGCGCTGGCGAGGTCGCCGTAGTGGGTGGTCCCGGTGACGCCGTAGATGATGCTGATGCCATAGAGCAGCATCGCGCTCGAAAAGGCCCCGAGCAGGATGTACTTCAGGCTCGCCTCGCTGCTGAGGTTGTCGCGCTTGAGGTAGCCGACCAGGATGTAGAGGCAGAACGTCATCAGTTCGAGCGAGATGTAGGCCGTGATGAGCTCGCGCGCGGCCGCCATGTACACGGCGCCCGTGCCCGCCACCAGCAGCAGCCCGTAGTACTCGGAGGCGCTGCTCCCCTTGTCGCGCATGTAGTGCGCGGAGATGAGCGCCGTCACGCCCACGATCGATGCCGCCAGCAGCCGGAAGAACGTGGTGAAGTTGTCGACGACGATGAGGCCCTGGAACGGCTCCAGGTCCTTATCGATGTAGAAGAGCGAGGCGATGGCCCACGCGACCGCCGTCAGGAACGTCATGTAGGCGAGGATGTCGCGGCGCACCCGGGGCACGAAGAGCTCGAGCGTGATGATGACCGCCGCCGCGCCTACCGCGATGTACTCGGGGATGAACAGGGTGTAGTCGCGTTCCATCTAGCTCGCCACCCGCGGAAGAAGTTCGACGCTCTGGCCGACGCGGTCGATGAAGGGCGCCCACCAGACACCCATGACGACGACCGCGCCGATGAGGAGCGCGCCGGAGATTTTCTCCATCGGCGTCAGGTCGTGGAGTGTGGTCCAGCGCGGGTTCAGCGGTCCGAAGAAGACGATGGAGAACAGGCGCAGCATGTAGCCGGCCGCGATCGCCGCCGCAAAGATGGCCAGCCCGCCGAACAGCGGATACGTCCGGAACGTCCCCACGAAGATGTGGAACTCGGCCGTGAAGCCCGAGAGCCCCGGTAGACCCACGTTCGCGAGACCGGCGATGGTGTAGAAGATGACCCACGCGGGCATCACCTTCGCGACACCGCCGAAGTCCTTCAGGTCGCGCGTGTGCGCCTGGTCGTAGATGGCGCCGATCATGAGGAAGACGAGGGCCGTCATGACGCCATGGCTGAACATCTGGAGCACGGCTCCGGTGATGCCGATGCTGTTCATCGTCGCCAGGCCCATGAGCACGTAGCCCATGTGGCTCACGGAGCTGTAGCCCGAAATAAGCTTGAAGTCGCGCTGCGTGAGCGCGGCAATCGAGCCGTAGACCGCGCCGATGGTGCCCAGCACCATCAGGCCCGGCATCCAGAACTCCGCGCCTTCGGGCAGCATCTGGATGCCGAGGCGGATGATCCCGAACGCCCCCAGCTTCATCAGCACGCCCGCGTGGACCATCGACACCGACGTGGGCGCCGACATGTGGCCGTCAGGCGACCATGTGTGGAACGGCCAGAGGGCGGCGAGCACGCCACAGCCGACAACGAAGAACGGGAAGAACGTCTTCTGGAAGCCGGGGCTGAGCGTGCCGTCGGAGCCGGCCTGCCAGAGCCGCGTCATGTCGAAGGTGCCGAGACCCGCTTCGTGGAAGGTGGCGAAGATGCCGATCCAGATGAGGATGGAGCCCGCCACCAGCATCATCGTCAGCTTCAGCGCGCCATACTCCTTGCGCGTCGAGCCCCAGACGCCGATGAGCAGGTAGAGCGGCATGACCGCGAGTTCGTAGAAGAAAAAGAAGAAGAACAGGTCGAGCGAGAAGAACGTGCCGTAGACGCCGCCGACCAGTGCCCAGAAGAGAATGAAGAAGTCCTTCGTGCGGTAGTCGAGCTTCCACGCAGCGAGGGTGCCGGCGAAGGCGACGATCCCCGTGAGGAGCGCGAGGAGCGCCGAGATGCCATCGACTCCGAGGTGGAACTGGATACCGTCTTCGCCGAGGAATGCGGTGTTTTCGATCCAGTCCCAGCGGAGCTGCATCTGGATGTTCTCGACGCCATCGCCGAACTGGTAGGCGACGAACACGTAGACCGAGAGCCCGAGCATGATGGCGCCGGCAAAGAGCGAAATGTAGCGAGCCACCATCTTCTGGGTTCCCGGTACGAACACCAGCAGGAGCATCGCCACAAGCGGCGTCAGCAGCGTGGCCAGGACGACGTAGCCCTGGCCCTCGTCGAAGGTCATGTGGTTAGCCCCT